>CALAJG010000128.1 GCA_937923375.1 uncultured Leucothrix sp. | reverse complement strand
CCTGCAGTCGCGGTGTCCAGTCCCATACGCAATAAAGTAATCTCCAGCAGTTCACGAATATCCGGCTCGTCATCAATTACTAATACTTTTTGCTGTGCCATAAAACTTCTCTAATTTTTATTTTTAACCACTCTTTCGATGAGCAAACACTATTCTAAAACAACTACCCTGTCCTTTAAGCTGAACGTATTCTAAGTTTCCACCATTACTCAGACAAAGCTCTCTTGCCATAAACAACCCAAGCCCCGTCCCTTTAGTGCTGGTCGTATAAAATGGTTCAAACAGTCTCTCTTGAGCGACTTCATTGATCCCCCGGCCATTATCTATAACACTTAGGATCAAATCCCGGGTGTGCGCGGGCTGCATGCATTGGATATCAAGACGGAGATTAGACGGATCCTCATGGGCATATTTTTCTGCATTCCGACATAGGTTCCACATGATCTGATCAAAGTGATTCGGGTCAAACTGGACTTCTGCATCCGCTGGCTCCACAAATAAGTTGATCTGTTTCATGGTCAATGCGGACTGCCTGACAAAGTCCTCCCGGAACTTTTGCAGCCAGCTGCTTAGCTCAATATTTTCCCGATTGGCTTCACGCTTTCTTGACAGATTTAAGACGCTTTCAATCGTGGTGTTCATCCGTTTAGAGTTTTCCTGGATGATTTGCACCATGCGATGATCAGGCTTGGTCAACTCGGGTGACTCTGATAATAGCTGGGCAGCATGGCTTATTGCACCCAGTGGATTACGAATTTCATGCGCAATATTTGCCGTTAATTGGCCCAACGACGCCATTTTCACACCCTGTTGCTTTTCACGTTGTGCACTGGTGTCTTCCAAATAAATTAATGCTGCACTGCTAGAACGAGTCCCTAACTGTGAAAGCCGAAAGCTCAGCTCTGTCGTACGCCAGTGCTTGATATCATAGCTTACAACTTTGGGGCAGACATTTTTTATCCAGTGTTTAAAATGAGCGTTCAGCTCGGGTGCAAAGTCCCGTAATGGTTTACTACGCCAATCCGGTGGCCGACCCAGCATATCCCAGGCAGTTGGGTTCATATGACGAATGACACCGTTTTTCTCAACCACCAGAATCCCTGTTTGCAGCTGATCCAGAATAGATTGGTTCAGTTGGGACATATTGGCGAGGTCAACTCCGCGTCGCTTGGCAAGTTCGGCCGTTAATGAGGCCTTCTCAAACCAGTTTCCTAACAACCACGAGGCCGAAAAAATGAAAAAGGTGAGAATACCCGCATACGTCAAATCTGAGTCACTTCTGGCAGCCTCTTGCTGCATAAAAAACTCAATTGCCAATAAGCTAGAGATGGAGACAGCCGTTATCAACAAAGAAATCTGACCAGGCCGCAGAATGTTCTGTAAGATGATCGGGAGACCTAACAAAAGCCCCATACCCGAATGTAATCCACCGCTGGAAAAGATCAGCAGCAAGAGAAAAACTATATCAGTAACAGGTTGTAAATATACTTGTGTAAGGTAAGCCGGCCATTGAAAATGAGCGCTAAATATCGCAATAACCGATAGTACGGTAAACCCATTCAGAACCCACTCAAACAAGACTGGATCGTACGTTCCAAGCTGTAATGACATGCTTTTGGTAAGCACGATCAATTGCAAGAGCCCGATTAGTATCAACCGATAGATACTGTAAAGTTGGATTGGACTCCATGGGTTCTGGTTAAGTACAAAAGCAGGAACCGACGTCTTTCTGTCTGTCGCTATGTGTGAGACTTGGCGTGCTCGAGACTGCAAAAAGTATTATCCCCTATCATGATAGCTTCTTGTGCCGGCACATGGAGACCGCAGTGTTTACACGAAACTATTTTTTGATTATTAGTTTGCTTCGGTAGGCGGCGGCTATTAGATTTGTCGCGGCTATTAAGCCACGATCTTACGGCATACAAGCTGACTGCAAGCAGAACGAACGCTATAAATATTCGAAACATCAGGATAATCCTTGGATTCAAGCTGGAATAGCACGCTAGGATACGTCATATACTAAGTGAGGATGAAACTATTCAGCGCCAGCGCCTAAAAACAGGCTTACTACTCGATTGTCCTTAAACTTGATGGACAAGCCACCATCGGCTGAACCTGCAAGAAAGGTTTCACCTGCTTGATTATCCGCTTGGTCAGCATATTCGAGGTAAGCATCAAGCACCGCTTCGAAGTCGCTACCAATGCCAATTTTACGGCTGGTTTTCATCTTGCCTGGTTCTGAGACTTTTATAGAGAAAACTTTTTGAGGGGTATTGCTATCGCTCGTACTCAATTGTAACCTGACTCCACAGTCAGGATAGCTCCACTCTTGAATAATTTCGCCTATACCAGCCAAGAGAACTGGGTCGCTCTTTACAACGGTACACGGTAGTAAATCAATAAACTGAGTGGGTGACATACCCAGCTGAAGGCCACCGATGGACTCTGTTTGTATAAAACTGACCTCACCACTTGGATTCGCATCAACCAGGACTGTTTTACCTGCAGAGGCCAGCTTGAAATCGGCCGCTACTGCCCTGGCCGAGGCATCTTTTGATGCACTGTCTGCATAGTTCTCAGAACAGGCAACAAGAAACAACAAACTGAAGACAACTATTAAATGTTTAAACATCTATACCCCAAAATGATAAAATCTGAGCCAACGATTAATTCATTCACCGCCAACCCAACTAATAGTGAGATTGTATGTTGAACGAGAAGTTCCTCTATTACCCGTTCTGGATGAGCGGCCAATCTGGCATCATCAATAACCGCAACAGACTGGGGTGAACTCATTGCATCGCTCAATCCAAGCTCTACGATGCCAATTCTCAGACTTTGTAGACCGCTATCACGAACAGTTTTTTCATTTGGAAACGCTCTGGATAAGCGATACAAATAGCCCAACAAATCAAAACATACCCTATAAACAGGCTTTTCACAAATTAGGCCAAGAAGCCGATCTCGTCATATTTGATGCTAATAATGGTGTAGATGTTAATGCATTAGGCGCGATCTGCGGCTGCATCAGAGGCGGGGGCGCCCTAATTCTTCTGCTACCATCTGATGATAAACCATTCGATAATTCCCGCTTCTATCAACGCTTATTGAGGATATTAGCTGAGCACCATATTTTTGTAGAGCCGGCAAATAGCGCCCCTTCGATCTCTGTAACGACAACAAAAAAACTTCACTCCAACGATACAACTCCCAGAATCATCGCGACACCCGGTCAGCAAAAGACAATCCAAGCGGTAAAAAAAGTGGTCTTCGGACATCGAAACAGACCTCTTGTGATCACATCCGACAGAGGAAGGGGAAAATCAACGGCAATCGGCATGGCGATCAACGAGCTACTGCATGAAAAAACGCTTAATATCATTGTTTGTGCTCCTGCTAAGGCTACGGTAACGCCATTGCTTTTAAGTGCGGGCAAGCACCCTAATTTGAATTACTTTGCAGTCGATGAGTTATTGCGTGAACTGCCTGAAGCGGGCTTAGTCGTCATTGACGAGGCGGGCGCAGTCCCGGTTCCGGCCTTAAGCAAACTCCTGGCGCATTATTCGCGGCTGGTGTTTTCAACAACTCTTCACGGCTATGAGGGAAATGGTCGGGGTTTTGCTGTCCGCTTTCATCATCAGCTTAATCAATTGACCCCTCAATGGCGCGCTATAAAACTTACTGACCCAATACGTTGGAGTGGGGGCGATCCGCTGGAAGCACTCATCAACGACTTGCTGCTATTGGATGCCGAGCCCGCAGCGCTGGAAAGTCTTGAGGATATCAAAGCTGATGAGCTGACGTATCAAAGACTAACCCCTGAGCAATTATTAAAAGATGAATCACAGCTTCGCCAATTATTTGGATTACTGGTAATTGCTCATTATCAAACCCGCCCGTCTGATTTATTGCAGATGCTGGATGCGCCACACCTAAGCATCCATGGCATGTTCCACAGCAAAAAGCTTATTGCAGCAGCAATTGTTAGCCACGAAGGCGAGCTCAACTCACAGTTGGCCGAAGCCGTCTATCAAGGAAGGCGCCGCCCCAAAGGTCACCTGGTTCCGCAGATATTAATTGCTCAAATGGGGATTTCAGAAGCTTCTGGACTTAAGACTGACCGTATCATGCGGATTGCCACTCACCCATCATGTCGAAGAAAACACATTGCCTTTCGATTGCTAGACGCCATTGCATCGACTTCTACAGCTGATTATATGTCCACAAGTTTTGGTTTATCAGAGGAATTACTTAGCTTCTGGAAGCAGTCGGAATACTCACCAGTTTATTTAGGACTTAAGCGTGAAGCTAGTAGTGGGTACCATTCTGCGGTTTTCCTACGCCCACTCAGCAATCGAGGTGCAGATTTACATAATTTGGCAGCAGCAACCTTCGCGATGAACTTGCCTGCGCTACTTGGTGATAAATTAAGACATTATGACCCATGGATCGCCTATCAATTACTCACAATCGCCCATCAAACCACTACAAGCTTGTGTCAGCAGGAGATACGCGATATAAAACGTTTTAGTGAAGGTCAATGTAGCTTCGAATCTGCGATAGTAGCCTTGCAGCGTTGGCTTCCAACAGCACTGATAGACGATAAGCAAAAAATTAATAATAAAGAGGCTAAACTACTTATCATGCGCATATTACAACACCATAGCTGGTCTCATTGCTCTGAGAGCTTAGAATTATCTGGCAAAAAACTTGCGCAACAAGCAATGCAAAAAACCGTTTCTGTTTTAGCACGTGATTTGCTAAGTGCAGAACTATCCAAGGATGGATTAACTCGGCGCTGAGAAGCATAGATAAGTCAATTTATGAGAGATATTAAGTCATCTATTTTTCGCGCGCTTGCGATCTTATTATTATTGGTTGCGGCGATCTTATTCTGTATTGCCATGGTAGATACCGTATACACCACTGAAGAACATGAAATTCGTGGCTACTGGATTTTATTAACCGGCTGGCTAGGATTCTTGTTTTTCCAGTTTGCGTGGTATGCAAATCCTCTGACTGTACTGGCTTTGTTAGTAATGAGACGACACCCTTGGTGGGCATTAATTACCAGCGTACTGGCGTTGCTTTGTATGTCACAAGCTTTTTTATTTTACGAAATTCCTAGTGACGCCAAAGGGGGCACCATCGCTATTGTTTCCAGAGGCATGGGGTTTTATGCATGGATCGGTATGATTGCCTGTGTTTTTTATGCAATCGTTGTGCGACTTATTTATCGGACGTTTAAGAGAGATATAGCTGCTGCTGATACTACTGTGCATTCGACGTTGGCTCCTCGTTATGCAGCGCAGAACTCAATAAACACAACTCCTTTAAGTTTCCCAAGCGGCGCTATCAGCACTAAAACCAACCCTTAATTAGCAACCAGCCGTGTAAACACCTTGCACTCGCCTGTGCTCAAATTTGACATACTGCATTAGTTAACCAATGCTCTATATTCTGTTATATTCACAGGCTTAGTGAGTAAATTAATCAATGATAAAAAAACACATAACAATAATTATCGGTGTACTAGGTTTGGTTCTCAGTTTTTTAGTTTGGGCTGACGAGACAACACAAACAGACAAGACCAAGACGGCACCCTCTATCGATGCAAATGCTATACGCATCACCACCAAAGCTCTTTCAGAATTGGTTTTTGCTACCGAATACAGCGCCCCTGCCCGAGTCGTAAGCTTGAATGACAGTAGCATCAGCGCTGAAATTCAGGGCCGGGCAGTAAGGATCGAGGCAGAAGTGGGGGACATAATCAGACGAGGAAAGCTGTTGGTTGAATTGGACTGCCGTAACTATAAAAACACCAGAAAGCAGGCGGTTGCCGCACTGAACTTAAGCAGATCTCAATTAAACTTTGCCCAGAAGCAATACAACCGAAATCAAAGACTGTTGCAAAGAGGAGTGATACCGCGCGAGAATTTTGATCGAAGCGAATCAGATTTGCTAACCAGTCGCGCCGATATTTCACTGAAGGAAGTTGCTATTGAATCCGCTGATTTAGCAATTTCAAAATGTAAGATTTACGCCCCCTTTGCAGGCCAAGTGACAAATAAAATGGTGCAACAAGGCCAACTTGTCAATCCAGGTTCGGAGCTGATTCAGCTACTACAAACCGACAAGCTTGAAATAGAAGCAGAACTGTCGCCTTTCGAGCTTCAGAAGGCACAAAGTAGCGATGACCTTAAGTTTATTGCCAATGATTCCTTAGAATTTGGTGTTTCAATTCGTACGGTACTAAAACAGCTGAGTACCACTAGCAATACCCAGCGTGTACGCTTGCAGGCTAAAGATGTTGACTCAGACACGGTTATTACAGGCTTGAATGGAAGACTCGTGTGGAAAGACGGTTCACGCAAAATGCCACCGGAGTACATGGTGCGTCGGGAGGATAAACTTGGAGTGATGGTAGCAGAAGCTGGAAAAGCGACCTTCTATGAACTCCGTGGTGCCCGAGAAGGCCAGCCCGCTAGCGTCAATCTTCGTAGTAATAGCCAGATAATTATCGTCAATCGTTATTCTGTTGAAGATGGCCAATCGGTGGTAATCGAGTAATGTACTCCAGACTTTTACAGAATCATGTGTTAGCGAATCTTACCTTTATTCTGATCCTGATCATTGGCTATGCCTCCTATATGGGGATGCCACGCCAGCAGGATCCGACCATTAATTTCAATTGGATCAGTATTATCACAATACTCCCGGGTGCCTCCGCTTCGGATGTTGAAGACAGAATTACTGATCCCATAGAGAATGCCATAAACGGCATTGCAGACATTAACTTTGTCTCTAGCAACAGCCGTGAGAATACCTCAAGCATATTGGTACGCTTTGAAGACCTGCCACCAGAAGTTTATGAAAAGCGTCTATCCAGCTTACGAAGGGACTTACAAAGCGCCCAAGACCTGCTCCCTAGTGAAGCGATTGAATCACAAATTCTTGAAATCACCTCAGGAAATGCATTTCCGGCCGGTATGATTGCCGTCACGGCGCTAGCTGATGATGAGCTGCTACGCAAAACAGCACGAATCGCTGAGCAAAATATTGAACAAATGTCGGGGGTTGACCGCGTTGACACCGTGGCATTGGACGATCCGGAGCTGCAAATAAATTTTGATCCCGACGCACTTGAAGCCTACGGTTTATTGCCGGGTCAGCTTTCCGATGCTGTACAGCTTTGGTTTCAGGATAGCGCTGCCGGCAATCTGGATGTAGGACGCGAGAGCTGGCTGGTTCGCTTGGTTGGCAAGACGTCAGACCCTGCAAAAGTCAGCGAACTACCCATCCCTGCCCTGCAAGGTGAAATTGATTTAGCCCGTGTCGCTAATATTCAACGAGGGCGTAAAAAAGCCTCTCAGGATGCAAGGATAGATGGCAAACCGGCAATTTTGCTGTCCGTTATGAAGCAGGACAATACTAACATTCTCAATCTAATTGAGCGCCTGCGGGTGTGGGTTGAAGAACAGAATAAAATCAATGTCGAGACCGGTGTTAAATTCCAACTAATAGACGACCAAACCTTACCCACACAAAAAGCCATAGACATTATGCAAAGTAATGCGTTAATCGGGCTAGCGCTGGTACTGGTTGTAGCCTGGTTATTTTTGGGAACGAAGATTGCCATTCTCACGGTAATTGGCATCCCGTTTATTTTAGCCCTGACTTTTTGGGTACTTGCATCCTTGGGTGAAACACTCAATGTAACCGTACTGCTGGCAGTGGTGATAGTTCTTGGAATGCTGGTGGATGATGCGGTAGTAGTGGTTGAAGCCATTTATTATCGACTACAACGTGGCATGAACTCATTAGATGCCGTGCTGGGCTCGATGAAAGAAGTTGCTTTGCCGGTAACGACCGCTGTACTCACCACAATAGCGGCATTTCTTCCACTCATGCTGGTACCTGGAATTCTTGGGAAATTCATGCGAGTCATCCCGATGGTTGTCACTATTGCGCTTTTGATTAGTTTAATCGAAGCCTTTTGGATGCTGCCCTCACACATCAACTCTGTAAATATTAACTTCCAGAAAAAAACGCGAATGCAACGCATCCGTGAAGGCATTATTCATTGGATACAGCTCAAGTATTCTAAGCTATTAATACGAGGCTTACGCTGGCCAAAGCTCACCTTAGCCGCTATTGCATTGGCTTTTTTTACCGCTATCGGCGCATTATCCGCGGGCCTAATCAAAGTCGACTTCTTTGCCGGTGATACGCTGCGTATTTTCTATGTCAACGTAGAAATGAATGCCTCAACTCCGTTGGCTGAAACACTCAAAAAGACGCTGGAGGTTGAGCAGCAAATTAAGAAAAATCTGTTGCCTGAAGACGCGCGTTCAGTCGCAACCTACAGTGGCCTAATGTTTACTGAAACAGCCCCAATGAATGGTGATCAATACGGCCAAATTGTCGTTAGCCTTAATCCTCTATCTAGTGGCGCCCGCCCGGTTGATCAGATTATTGAGGGCATGCGTGAGGATGTGACGTCGGTGGTTGGCGCCGAAAATATATCCTTTTTACGGCTCGCCTCTGGTCCGCCTTCCAGCAAAGCGATTAGTGTCAAAGTTCGCGGGAATGACTATGCCACATTGCAAGCGGCTAGTGCTGATTTATCTGAAGTGTTAAATAGCATCAAGGGTGTCAAGGACATTACTAATGACGCCAGTCGCGGACGTATGGAGCTGACGCTGCAAATGAATCATGATGCGATTCGCCGCGCCGGACTAAATCCCCGCGATATCACACGCACCATTCGCTTGTTGGTGGATGGTGAAGTCGTTTCAGAAATGCAGGACGCGGGGGAAAAGCTCCAGGTGCGGGTTAAATCAAACCGTAGGCAAACAGATGATATTGGCAAACTGCTTAACTTTCGCGTTCCACTACCTACTGGCGGCACGGTTCCTCTTAGCCAATTGGTGACTGATACCCGCAAAATATCATTGGGTAATATTCGACATTATAATTTCCGCAAGGCAATCACTATTGAGGCAGATTTGGTTAAGTTAACTGAGCCAGAAGATTTTTGGGAATGCCGCCTCAGCCCAATGATCAACAAAACCGAACGCGACTACAACGAGTGCCAGATTGATACGGTTACCGCTAATGATCTGCTCAAAAAAGGTTGGGAGAAATATCAACCAAAGTACCCAACGGTTGATCTCGACTTCTCTGGTCAACTTGATGATATAAATGACAGTATCAACTCACTCGTCCAGCTGGCGCTAGTTGGTGTTGGATTAATGTATTTGATTCTGGGCACTCAATTTAAAAGCTACTTTCAGCCGGTTATGATTCTGACGACGGTGCCCTTAGCTTTTACTGGCGTTATTCTTGGACTATTAGTTACCCAAAACCCGTTGAGTCTCTACACAATGTATGGGGTAGTTGCTTTGATTGGTATTGCAGTGAACGCCGCGATTGTATTAATTTCGGCAGCCAATGACCGATTCTACGGTGGCATGAGTGTGGTGCATGCCACGGTGTTTGCAGCACGTCGTCGCGTAGTACCTATTCTGATTACTACATTGACGACTATCGCTGGCTTGTTCTCTTTAGCAACCGGTATTGGCGGCAAGTCATTGCTTTGGGGCCCAGTGGCAACAGCTATTGTCTGGGGTGTTGGCTTTTCTGCATTCCTGACCTTGTTTACAATACCGACGCTTTATACTTGGGGCATGAGTCGCAAAGTCCGCAAACAGAAACGACGTGAAGCAAAGTTAGAAGCCAAAAAGCTTCAGGCGCAGTATCAAGCCGAAAACAGTTAATGGCACCACGTTGAGATTTACACATTCTGATATGCCGCTTTTCATGCCTTTTATCGGCCGGCCGCTTAGCGCTTCTTGCGAAACCAATTCAGCAGACCAGCTGTTGAGCTATCATGCTCAAACTTATCTTCGCCACTTTCTAATTCCTCCAGAACATTTTTAGCGAGTTTTTTACCTAACTCAACCCCCCACTGATCGTAAGAATTGATGTTCCAGATCACGCCCTGAACAAATATTTTGTGCTCATACATCGCCACGATTGAACCTAAGTTATAGGGAGTTAGTTGATCCATGACAATAGAGTTAGTCGGCTGATTCCCTTCAAAATACATATGCGGCAAGCGCATTTCAGCTTCGGCACCAGATACTCCCGCGGTTTCAAGTTCATGCCGTGTTTCATCGAGTGATCTCCCACGCATTAACGCTTCTGTCTGTGCTAAAAAGTTAGATGCAAGAATATCGGCATGATATTGGTCATCAGCCTGAGACTGAACAGATGCTATAAAGTCTGCAGGAATTACACGTGTTCCTTGATGCAACAACTGATAAAAAGCATGCTGACCGTTGATTCCCTCAGCCCCCCAAACAATTGGACCAGTCGAGTAGCCAACAGCTTTTCCGTCACGTCGGACTGACTTACCATTGCTCTCCATATCTGCCTGCTCAAGATAGGCTGGCAGCAAACCAAGATTGTGGTCATACGGTAATATGGCCTGAGACTCAGCGCCATAAAAGTTGGCATACCAAACGCCCAACAAAGCCAGTATTACGGGCATATTGCTTTCAAGTGGCTGCTCAGCAAAGTGCTGATCCATGCTATGCGCACCTTCTAATAATTTTTGATACTGATCCATCCCGATGTACAACATAATGGAAAGACCAACAGCCGACCAAAGTGAATAACGTCCTCCTACCCAATCCCAAAATTGGAACATATTAGTGGTATCAATTCCGAAAGCTGATACTGCAACTGAATTGGTAGAAGCCGCGACAAAATGCTTAGCAATGTCACCCTCTTCAGTGTTTGGCTGCTTTAAAAACCAGGCTCTCGCACTATTGGCGTTAGTCAGTGTTTCCTGAGTCGTAAAGGTTTTAGATGCGATAATAAACAACGTAGTTTCGGCGTTTACTTTTTCCAGCGTCTGCTTGATTTGCAGGGCATCGACATTCGAAACAAAGTGCACGCGAAGGTTATCTTTGGCATATGGCTGCAAGGCAGTACAGACCATATTCGGCCCCAAATCCGACCCACCAATACCAATATTAACAATGTCAGTTATCGGTTTTGAGGTGAAACCTCGCCACTCGCCGGAACGCACTTTTTCTGTGAATCCACGCATCTTATCGAGCTCCGCGTTGACCAGTGGCATCACGTCTTCACCATCGCTATGGATGGAAGTGTTACTGCAATTTCGTAATGCTGTGTGCAGTACTGAGCGACCTTCAGTTGTGTTTATCTTCTCCCCAGAAAACAACTGCTGACGCCAGCTCTCAACACCTGCCTGTTTAGCCAACTCAAAAAGTAGCGGTAAAGTCTCACTGGTAATCCTGTTTTTAGAATAATCCAGCAGCAGCTCCTCATGCTCGACAGAAAAGTTTACGAATCGATTAGTATCGGCTTCAAATAAATCTAACATATGTAGCGATTCTGTCTCCGCATGATGCTTCCTAAGCGCTTGCCATGCCGGGCTATTAATCAATGAAGTATCATTTGAGATGGCCTGCCTTACTGATCGCATATAAATCCTAACGTTGTTGTTTTTTATTGAATATATCGTACCAGCAAGCTCCATGAATGCCTATCCCGTTACCCTGCGAATTTCATAGACGAAAAAAAACCGCGAACGAGTTCGCGGTTTAGTTGACCTTCCCTGGTCAGCAGTTCATGCGGTGGAAACTAATTACTTAGATCCATCGACATAAACCATAACCTTGTTGCTGGTCTTGTAATCACCAGTGGAACTCTTTATCGCGTACCAGAAAAAGTCATTTCCTACAAAGTTTGCATTCGGCGTATAGGTAACCTTATCGCCAGTGATCTTAACAGTTCCAGAGTGGCCTTGTGACACCTCAATTATACTTAAAGAGTCACCTGTGTCGTTGGCCAGCACATCAATTACTGCGACTGTATCCTTTACCATCAACACATCATCCATATTGGCAACCGTACAGTTACAAGGGTCAGAAGCATTAACAGCTTTCACATCAACCATTACTGTAGCCGTTGAGGTTTGTCCGCCAGCCGTAATTGTGTAAGTGAAGGTATCTTTTCCTGTAAAGCCAGTCGCAGGCGTATAAAGTACTTTCCCACCTGATTGGATTTCAACGGTTCCACCTTTAAGGCCTTGAGTAACACTAGTAATGCTTATGGAATCATTCTCTGCGTCACTATCATTGCCTAGTACGTGGATCTGCTTGGCAGTATTGATATTAGTGGTAGCTGAATCGTCAACCGCCTTTGGAGCAGAGTTTGTCCCATCACCTCCGTTGTTTCCACCGTTATCTCCACCATTATTGCCGCCATTATCTCCGCCGCCGTTATCACCACCACCATCGGTACTTGCTGATACCGTGACACTTACGGTAGCAGTTGAGGTCTTAGAGCCATCGGAAATTGTGTAAGTAAATGTCTCGGTACCTACAAAATTAACGGCCGGCGTGTAGAGAATCTTATTATTCTCAAAACTTATAGTACCACCCGCTGATCCTTCAGAAACGGAAACGATCGTAAGGGCATCGCCATCGACATCAATATCGTTAAATACAACGTCAATTAACACCGTCTGATTCACTTCAATCTTAGTCGTATCGTTAATTGCATTAGGGGCGCTATTACCAATCTCTACTGAACCACCACTTGAAGCAGTTGTTAAGTAAGTATCAACCGTACGATTATGGCTCAGGTTACTGCGCAGTGCACGAGTGATCCACGCTGGAGCTGTGTCAACAGGCTCAGTTCTCCATATTACGCGAGGAGTACCTGGAGCGCCTTGTGAAACCAGAATATCTGTTGTTCCAGTCTGTACATTACGGACACCTACCTGAACATTCTTGGTTCCAACTTGAACACGCTTGTAACCTGTAATTACGTTTTTAAAGCCATTCTGGACTTTTCTGGTTTCATTACGGAAACCACTAGCAACACGCTGCTGACGCTCAGTTACGTATTCAATGTCTACACGGCGGTTCTTAAAGTCCTGATCAGCTTTCGAGAACTTAGGCTGTGAACTGCCAAGGCCCCGAGTATCAAGATGCGCTGGATTGAAACCCTGCGAAACCAAGAAGTGTTTGACAGCATTTGCACGCTGTTGTGATAAAGCACGATCCTTAACCGGATCTGGCAGTCCACAAGTGTGCCCTGTGATTCGGATATTTCCTTTGTAACCATGCTTACGAATTTCATTAGCAATTTGGCGTAAGCGTTGCTGTGCTGAAGGTATTAAAACGGCACTACCATATTTAAAGAAGGTTTGACCCTCTAGCTCAACCGTGCTTTTTGCCATATGACCTTGTGTAGGCACTCTGACTGTCTTGTTAACATAAACCGGCTGTTTTTTGTAAATAGGCTGATTCTTGTAAACAGGCTGAGTTTTGTAGATTGGCTTTTTCGTATAAATAGGCTTTTTAGCATAAGTTGCAGCCCGACCTTTACCCGGAACTTCTACGCGCACCCTGCGATAACGCTGATCCGGCTGATAAATGTTATCACCGCCAAAGTCATAGCGATAGCTTAGGCTTGCGCTGGTTTGAATTTCATCAGAGCCTTCAAACTCGTAGCCGCCTTCCTTTTTTGAAGCAGCAACATCAAGCGCTACGCTATGAGGCGTACCACTGAAATATTGCTCTACACCGGCAGACACTGTGAGCATTTTAGCATCTTCTTCTCCCGCACCTGTCTCAGTACCCCATTGATAATCAAGTCCGCCGCGAACACGAGTATTAGTACCGGTAAGGAAAGTTCCGACGCTTCCACCGACACCGTAATCAAATGCTTTCTCATAGACAGCAGCAGTCTCATGAGTCGCCTCTTTTACTAAACGCTTATCTGAAAGACCTTTGCTAACGTGTCCTTCCCAGAACAAATTTTCACGCTCTTGTCCATAACCAACCGTTACTTTGGCATCATCTGTAGAGTTACGGTCATAAGCAACAAATGCTTTATTCACATAAGTAGCTCGCCCCTGACCATCGCGTGATACCCAGTTATGATTCAACTGGACACCACCCGAATCAATTCCTTTGTCATCTCCTTCCAAATCAAAGCCAGCCCACAAGCCACCACTGGTGGCACTGTCCTGAGTCTCAGAAAAAATATGGTTCACATCTGCGCTTGCACTACCATCATCGGTAATACTAACTCCGACCTGAGTACGCCCACCAACAAACTGGTGATTTAAACTACCTACTTGCTGTACGTCTTCAGTTTGGTACTGTCCAGCCATGGCTGGCGTGAATAATACAGCTGCTGAACTAAATACTACTGGTAAGTAAACCCACTTGTAGCTGTTTGTTTTTTTAGATTTCATAATATTCTCTCTTTAAATACTAACCACTTTCGATATTTATTCAGCTATCAGATAAGTCCGATAAGCATTGATAAATAGCCCACTTGCAATAATCAATTAATCATGGGTTAAGTATGACGAAATCTAAGTTGATGAAAATTCCCTCTTATCAGCAGATAGCTACAATTTAGACCATTCCTCTATTTTAAGATGCCGCTTATTTTTTAGATGTTAGTTTTGGGGGGATTTTATTCAGTGAACTACTGCCGTTTGAGGCCATTTTGGGATATACTTATCAACGTTACATATATAAGGGGTGGGGCTAGTGATGATTTTACTAGTGGACAAATGGACTAATAATAAATGGCACTTTTAAACTTTTTCCCACTATTCGGCTTTTTCTTGGGTGGCTACTACGGGCTGTATGTCCTCGGCATATTCCCCCAACAATTGAACCAACAACTTTTCTCAGTACACTTACCTTCAGGGCAACTGTGGGCACCGACGGTTGGTGTCGTAGTTATTTTGCTAGGTTTAATTACCCTATATATAGAACTATTCAAATCTACCCGCACATCAAGTGTTTCGATCATTGATCATACTTTATCCACTTTTGTGTTGGTCGGTTTCCTTGTATCATGGCTAATTTTTGAGTGGGCTGGAAACTCAGTCTTCCTCATATTAACTGTAATGGCTTTCCTTGACGTAATTGCAGGCTTTACGATTACGATTGCTTCAGCCAGGCGTGACCTGAGTTTGGGCGGTAAATAGGATATACGATATTTGAACTCTCGGAGATATTAGAACGATGCGCAGCACCATACGACCTCTGATCTTCGCTAGTTTGCTGATGTGTACAGGCCTCCCAGCATTTGCCGATCAAGCAAATGCGAAAGAGACAGACACCTCACAAGCTACCGAAATAATTCATTCTTCACCGGAAATACCAACCATGGTCATTCCGGTTCCTTCCTTTATAAACGGTAAATGTAATCCAGGTTCGGGCCAAGATGGAAACTTCCATTCCCCCGGGCTACCTATCGTTCCAGAAGAGTTATCGCACATTCCGCCTGGTAGCCTACCTAGTTTCGACCCGGCTACTTTGATGAACATGCCGCCAGCTCCCTTCTACATAGTCGACATACCGTTGCCTGAACCAGAAGTAGACATGGAACAGGTCAATGCCTTGACTGCTCAACTGGCCGCGTTGAAAGAACAGTGTGCGCAGACAGCAGCTGATGACAAAAAACGCATCGCCGAGCTGGAAAAGCAACTAGCAGACTTAGATGCGATTGCAGATAAGCTGGCCGCTAGAATACCGAAACCAGAGAAACATGATCACAGTGGCCTGGAAGCCATGATTGCTGGCCTACCGAAACCGGAAAAGCAGCATGATCACAAAGCTTTGGAAGAAATGATCGCTAACTTGCCAAAGCCAGAAAAACAGCATAGTCATGCAGGCTTGGAAGAAAAGCTTTCGAGCTTTAATGGTGGCATTGCTCAGCAATTTGCCAGCATCAAACCAGCTGACAATTCTCATTTGCTCGCTCAAATAGAGAAACTACAGGCTGAACTGGCTGATGCAACTGCCGATACAGATGTTGATGGCGTGGTTAATCCTTCTGATCGTTGTCCAGAAACAGCACCTGGCGTAATAGTTGACCGTGTCGGCTGCGATCTGGATACAGATGGTGACGGTGTCATTGAGATGACAGACAGATGCCCTGGCACACCAAGTGGCACAAAAGTTACTGCTGACGGCTGTGAAGCTGATAGTGACATGGACAGTGTTGCTGACAGCACTGACCAATGTCCGGCTACTGTTTATGGTGCGGCAGTTGATCCATTAGGTTGTGAAATCGATACCGACAAAGATGGCGTTGCTGACCGTATGGATCGTTGCCCAGCGACACCCGCAGGCTTAGCAGTTGACGCGAAAGGCTGTCAAACAGACTCTGACAAAGATGGTGTTCTTGATGGCGCGGATCAGTGCCCGGATACAATGTTGGGTATGACTGTAAACGCAATTGGATGCGAGCTTGACGCTGACTCTGATAGTGTTTTGGATAGCAAAGACCAATGTCCGGAAACAGCATTAGGCGCTAAAATTACAGCAGATGGCTGTGAAATTGACTCCGATGGCGATGGCGTTGTTGATAGCAAAGATAAATGTCCTGAAACAGCAGAAGGTATTACAGTTGATGCCGCAGGCTGCGAGATCGATACCGACAAAGACGGCGTAAAAGACAGTAAAGACCAATGTCCAGCTTCTCCAGCAGGTGTAATAGTCAGTCCTCTTGGCTGTCAATTAGATGATGATGCGGATGGCGTTGTAAACGCGATGGATGCTTGCCCTACTACAGCGGCAGGTGCAGAAGTTGATGCTAAAGGTTGTGAACTTGATGACGACAAAGACTTTGTTGTTAATAGCAAAGACGCTTGTCCTGAGACAGCTGAAGGTGCTTCAGTCGATGCCAAAGGTTGTGAAGGCGATGCTGACAAAGACTTCGTTCTGGATAGCAAAGATGAATGCCCAGCGACAGTAGCTGGAGCCTATGTTGACTCTAAAGGCTGTGAACTTGATACCGATAAAGATGGCGTCAAAGACAGCACAGATAAGTGCCCTGCTTCTCCTGAAGGTGTAACCGTTGACGCAATGGGTTGTGAAATCGATAGCGACAAAGACGGTGTTGTGGATAGCAAAGACTCCTGTCCAGCAACTGCTGCAGGCATTAAGGTTAACGGCCTTGGCTGTGAACTTGATGATGACAAAGATGCTGTTCTAAACAGTGTTGATGCTTGCCCTTCTTCTCCAGAGGGTGTCACGGTGGATGCAAAAGGCTGTGAAATCGACTCTGATAAAGATGGCGTAGTCAACAGCAAAGACCAATGTCCTGATACCGTTGAAGGAGCAAAAGTCTCTGTTCTTGGTTGTGAAATTGACACTGACAAAGACGGCGTGAAAGACAGTGCGGATCAATGCCCTGCCTCTCCGGAAGGTGCAGTAGTTAACGCAGTAGGCTGCCAGCTAGATGATGACGCTGATAAAGTGGTTAACGCCATGGACGCATGTCCTACGACGGCCGCTGGCGCAGAAGTTGACGCTAAGGGCTGTGAGCTTGATGATGACAAAGACTTTGTTGTAAACAGCAAAGATGCTTGCCCAGAAACAGCTGCTGGTGCTTCGGTTGATGCCAAAGGTTGTGAAGGTGACGACGATAAAGACTTTATTCTAAATAGTATGGATAAATGTCCAGCGACTGTTGCTGGAGCATCCGTTGATAGTAAAGGCTGTGAAATCGATACCGATAAAGACGGCGTTAAAGACAGTGCAGATAATTGCCCGGCTTCACCTGAAGGCGTATTTGTTGGTCGCAACGGCTGTGAAGTCGACACGGATAAAGACGGTGTTGTGAACAGTAAAGACAACTGTAAAGAAACCCTGGCAGGTATCATCGTTGATGCTAACGGCTGTGAAATTGACACCGATAAAGATGGTGTTAAAGACAGCGCTGATAAATGCCCTGCTTCACCTGAAGGTGCGGTAGTTGATGCAACGGGTTGTCAGTTAGATGACGACGCAGACAAAGTCGTTAACGCTATGGACGCTTGTCCTACAACGGCAGCCGGTGCAGAAGTTGATGCTAAAGGTTGTGAGCTGGATGGTGATAAGGACTTTATTGTAAACAGCAAAGATGCTTGCCCTGAAACAGCAGAAGGCGCTTCGGTTGATGCCAGAGGTTGTGAAGGCGACGCTGACAAGGACTTCATTCTTGATAGTAGAGATGAATGTCCAACTACAGTAGCAGGTGCTTCGGTTGACGCCAAAGGCTGTGAAATCGATACTGACATGGATGGTGTCAAAGACAGTGCAGACAAATGCCCAACGACTCCTGCAGGTATTCCAGTGGATGCTTCGGGTTGTACCTTAGACGATGACAAAGACGGCGTAATCAACAGTAAGGACAGCTGTCCTGGTACTGCTGAAGGTATCACTGTCAATGTTGCGGGCTGTGAAATCGATACTGACGACGATGGTGTTAAAGACAGTGTTGATAATTGTCCTACTTCACCTGTCGGTGCAGTTGTTGATGACGCAGGTTGTGAGCTTGATGACGACAAAGACGGCGTCGCAAACAGTAAAGACAGCTGCCTTACTACTGTAGCTGGTGCAACGGTAGACGCTAAAGGTTGTGAGCTTGATACCGACAAAGATGGCGTTAAAGACAGTGCAGATAAATGCCCTGCCTCACCTGCAGGTGTCGTTGTTGATGCAATGGGCTGTCAGCTAGATGATGATGACGACAAAGTTGTTAACGCTAAGGACGCATGTCCGATCTCAGCTCCTGGTGCAGTTGTTGATGCAATGGGCTGCGAGCTTGACGATGACAAAGACCTTGTCGTCAATAGCTCTGATAAATGCCCTGATACCGCTGCTGGTATAACTGTTGATGTAACGGGTTGTGAAGTAGACACTGACAAAGATGGCGTTAAAGACAGTCTTGATAAGTGCCCAACTTCCATGGAAGGCGCAGAAGTCGATGCAACGGGTTGTCTGCTAGATGACGACAAAGATGGCGTTGTTAACCTGATCGATGCTTGCCTTACCTCTCCAGCTGGTGTGAAAGTCGATGCGCAGGGTTGTGAGCTAGACGGCGATAAAGATGGTGTTGCAGACAGCAAAGACAGCTGTAAAGAGTCTGCTGAAGGTGCCACGGTTGATGCGAAAGGCTGTGAGATTGATACCGACAAAGACGGTGTCAAAGACAGTGCAGACAACTGTCCTACCTCACCAGCGGGTGCAGTGGTTGATGCTGCGGGTTGTCAGTTAGATGATGATGCCGACGGCGTTGTTAACGCCATGGACTCTTGTCCTACTTCACCTGCTGGCGCAAAAGTCGATGCTAAAGGCTGTGAGCTAGATGGTGATAAAGACGGTGTTCCTGACAGTAAGGATGACTGCCCTGAAACGGCCGCTGGCGCTAAAGTAGATGCTGAAGGGTGTGAGTTTGACACTGATGGCGATCTGATCGTTGACAGCAAAGACATGTGTCCTGATACAGTTAAAGGCGCTTCTGTTAACTACAAAGGCTGTGAAGGCGACGGCGACAGAGACGGCGTGCTGGATAGCCAGGATGAGTGTCCAACAACAGTAGCTGCAGCAAAAGTTGACGCCAAAGGTTGTGAACTTGATACCGACAAAGATGGTGTCAAGGACAGTGCGGATAATTGCCCCGCTTCACCTGAAGGTGTCTTTGTTAACCGTCAGGGCTGTGAAGTCGATACGGACAAAGATGGCGTTGTAAACAGTAAGGATAGCTGCCTCGATACATTAGCCGGCATTAAGGTTGATGCGACAGGTTGTGAAGTTGATACTGATAACGATGGTGTGAAGGATAGTAAGGATGAATGTCCTACTTCTCCAGCAGGCGTAATCGTGAACAGTAAAGGCTGTGAAGTTGATACTGATAACGACGGCGTCGTGAACAGTAAAGACGAATGTCCTGAAACACTAGCCGGTGTTACGGTTGCAGCCAGCGGTTGTGAAGTAGACAGCGACAATGATGGCGTGAAAGACAGCGCTGATCAGTGTCCTGATACTGCAGCAGGTGCAGCGGTTTACAACACGGGCTGTGAGTTTGATACTGACAACGATGGTATTGTCGACAGACTTGACCGTTGCCCAACGTCGGCTGAAGGTGCGGTAGTTGATAGCACAGGTTGTGAAATACCAGATGCTGATAAAGACAGTGTTCAGGATAAGAACGATGCATGTCCTAATACTGCCAGCGGCGCTGAAGTTAATGAGTTGGGTTGTTCAGCAGCTCAAAGCATCTCACTTGAAGGTGTGAATTTCAGAACTAACTCTGCGCAACTGCTACCTGAGTCACTCCCTATCCTGGACGAAGCAGCTCGCAAGCTGAACCGCTTCCCTAGTATTCGGGTTGAAGTTGCTGGTCATACTGACAGTGATGGTAGAGCAGCAAGCAATCAGCGATTGTCACAGCGCCGTTCTGAATCAGTACGTACGTACCTGATCAGCAAAGGTGTTAGACCATCGAACCTGACAGCGAAAGGCTATGGAGAGACTTCACCGATAGCGAGTAACAGTACTCGTGCGGGCAAGGCTCAAAACCGCCGCGTTGAGTTGAAAATCCTGCGATAAAATTTATCGCTAATCCAAAGACAGCCTCTCCCTAACGGGGGAGGCTTCTTTATTTGTGCTATACCAAAATATGCCAAAACATCATGCTAAAAAACGTTTCGGTCAACACTTCCTGAACGATCCACACATTATTAACTTATTGATTTCTCATATAAATCCGCAGCGTGACGATCAGATGTTGGAAATTGGGCCAGGGCTGGGAGCTCTTACCAAACCAATCCTACCTTTACTTGATCATTTACAAGTCATTGAAATTGACCGGGATGTGGTTAACCACCTCACACATATCGGTGGTGACAAACTAACTATCCATAATGTCGATGCTTTAAGAGTCGATCTGACCGCTATTACCGACGCATCTAAATCTTTACGAGTCATTGGCAACCTTCCTTACAATATTTCCACCCCCCTGATCTTTCATCTGCTTGAAACAACACCGCAAATAAAAGACATGCACTTTATGCTGCAAAAGGAAGTGGTCGATAGGATTGCTGCACAGCCTAACGGAAAAAACTTTGGGCGTTTAACGGTCATGGTTCAGTACCGCTGTGAAGCAGAGCACTTATTTTTTGTAGGTCCGGAGTCATTTAGTCCACCGCCCAAAGTTGATTCGGCGGTCATCAAGCTCACCCCATGGAAAGAAAAACCGTTTCAGGCTGACAACGAAAAATTATTCGGCCAAGTGGTTACCCAAGCATTTTCTCAACGCCGTAAAACGTTGCGTAATAC
>CALAJG010000127.1 GCA_937923375.1 uncultured Leucothrix sp. | reverse complement strand
AAGAGAATGTTTTCTGATATTTCTTTACGAAGTCTTGAATTGATTTCACTCGCTAACCATCCTATGAAACAGCCTAAGAGAGCCCCAAATAGCACATCGCTTGGCCAATGAGCGCCAACGCCAATTCGTGAAAAACTGATGATTGCTGCGAGGGAAAAAACGACCACACTGATTGAACGTTTTTGAAAGTAGCAACTAATTAACGCCATCATTGTAAAGATTGTTAGAGTGTGGCCCGATGGAAAGCTGGGCGAAGCGATGAGAGGACCAATCGCTCGGTAATTTTCTGGATTCAAACGAGCCGCAGGGCGCTCTATGTCAAAGCCATATTTCAGACTATAGTTACAAACCAGAGCCAACAAAATTGCAATAAAGAAGGCGCGGAGAAACAGTGGTTTTTTATGAAACAGGCTAAACACCAATAACGGGGCAACTATCGGATCTGAAAGTGTGGTTAAGAATCCCCACAAGTATTCTGGTAGTGTTTGGCTTAGTTTGTTGAGTTGTAAAAATAAGGTTTCATCAGTTCCGCTCAGTAGGCAAGCAGCTAAAAGCAATACAAGCACTAAGCAAAGAATTAGAGGAAAAGGGGCATTGAAGCGTAGCATTATTATCCTTTTATTGCTGCGGTGAGTAATAGATCAGGTATCACTGAAGGTGTGATTTCTGACTTTTGGTAATTTCAATTGAGGCAAAGCAAATCCACATGTCGGACAAACGATTACTGTATCGGGTCATTCTAAAGGTTCTGGCAATGGTTGGCATTATTGCATTACTTCTAGTGTTCTTTAATGCAACGTTTTATTCTAATATCGAGACTGAGGAGGCTGTAGTTGATACTGATGATGTTTCAGTTGATTTGAGCCAGTTGTTTTCTGAGGCCAATACCATTGTCAGATGGAATAATAAACGAATTGGTCTCTTGAAACGAAGTGACACTGAACAGTTAGCATTGATAAGGCAAGCTTCTAAGGGACCACAAGCTGTATTAGAGGAAATTAACGAGCATCCCTGGCGTTCGCTAGATCCCCGTTATTTTGTATATTTTGATACTGGTGACTCTGGGCACTGTCCATTGTATGTGCAAAATAATGATGGTGAGGTATCGTTTAAAGATACATGTACGGCTAATTGGTTTGATTCAAAGGGACGCTTTATATCGGACAGAAAGCCGGGACTAAAAATCCCTCCGCATCATTTTTCTGCTGATGATCAGTTAGTAATTGGTCGATGGTTAGCCGAGTGACGGATACCAAGGTACACATCGTAGCGCACGGTCTTGCCCCTGATCTCAAAATCGACTTTACGTGAGTTGAGCGTTTCTGCGCGAAGTGGGCGTTTAACAATTACCCGTTCGACTGAACGGGTTAATGCCGTTTCAAGCAATTCGGCACTGTCCTCATCTTTGCCCACAATATCATGAAAAAACCGCATTTCTTTTTTTACTAATGCCGTCTTTTCACGCGACGGGAACATAGGGTCAAGATAAATCAGCTGTGGGTATTCATCTGCTTCAAGTTTGTCTAGATAGTCCGTCGCATTTTGCTGCACCAAACGCATTTTTGAGGCGATTGCTTGAACATCCTTGTCATCACTGCTGTCCGCTCGTGCTAACCCATCACTGAGTAATTGCTGGACAACCGGGTTACGTTCTAGCAGGGTGACCTCACAGCCTAGCGCTGCCATAACAAAAGCATCACCACCTAATCCAGCCGTGGCATCGATAATGGTAGCGCCCGGAAATTTTTGTAGCCCTAATGCTTTTGAAAAGTCCTTTCCTTTGCCCCCGCCATAGAGGCGACGGTGATGATTTTTACCGGCTTCAAAATCAACAAAGATTGCTTTAACGCTAGGCTCATTAGCGTTGAGTAGCTCAAGCCGGCTGATACTTTGGTGCAGTAAATAGTGGGCTTTGGGTTTATCAGCGTGTAAGGGTAGGTTTAGCAGTTTTGCTAGTTGTGAGAGTTCAGCCAGCGAACAATGTTCATGTCCGCTGACTGCTAGCTGTGGCGGTATTTCATTAATCGACAAGGTTAGTTGCCTGATTTACTAAAATGCACGTCAATCATTAATAGTGAGGAGGAGGCGTTTCATCCTGCTCGGATGCCATCTCGCCTTCACCTACCCAAGTCATTTTATCCTGAAGCAGGCTTAACTGTTGCTGCATCTTCTCGATTTGTAAGCGCTGCTCATGCACCACTCGACTCAGCGTTTCAACAACGTCGTCTTGCTGGGTGAGCAAAATTTCAAGATTGGTTAGGCGCTCTTCAGTGCGGTTATCCATGGTTTAGGATTTACGTCCCGCTGCAATTCGTAGGCGTAACGCATTTAGCTTGATAAAGCCTTCAGCATCCGCTTGGTTATACGACCCTTCGTCATCCTCAAATGTCGCTATTTTCTCATCAAATAAGCTATCTGATTCCGAGCTGCGTCCAACAACACTGACGCTACCCTTGTAAAGCTTCAGGCGAACGGTGCCATTTACTGGCTCCTGTGATGCATCGATCATTTTCTGCATCATTTCACGCTCTGGGCTCCACCAATAGCCGTTGTAAATCATCTCAGCATATTTTGGCATTAGGTTGTCCTTGAGATGGGCTACCTCACGATCTAGCGTAATTGACTCAATCGCACGATGCGCCTTCATCATGATCGTACCGCCCGGTGTTTCGTAACAGCCTCGCGACTTCATGCCGACATAGCGATTTTCAACAATATCCAGGCGCCCGATACCGTTGTCACCGCCTAATTTATTAAGTGTTTCAAGCATGGTGGCGGGTGAAAGAGGATTGCCATCAAGTGCAACCGGATCACCTTTTTCATAAGTTAATTCGATATAGGTCGCCTTGTCAGGCGCATTTTCGGGTGAAACAGACCAGCGCCACATCTCATCTTCTGCTTCAGTCCAAGGATCTTCCAGAACGCCGCCTTCATAAGAGATATGAAGTAAATTTGCATCCATCGAGTAGGGAGACTTCGTTTTTACTTTTTGATAATCAATCGGT
>CALAJG010000126.1 GCA_937923375.1 uncultured Leucothrix sp. | reverse complement strand
GCCCCAATGGCTGCGGGAATGGCGTATCCGAGCGCACCAAACCCTGTGGCGGCATTAAACCAACCACCGGGCTTATCGTGGTCGTAATATAACCCCCCTGCATAAATCAGTTGTGTGGAGTCGCCGATAAAGTAGGTGTCGGGATAGCAGTCTCGAAGTGTATTGAGAAGTTCAACGTGTGCTTGGTACTCCAGCGGCAGCCCTGAAAGCGCACTCTCACGGGCAGTGGCGGCGCGTACATAGGCTTGCTGAACTCGCTCACTTGATCTTTTCGGGGCATCTGCTTCAAGCTTTTCCAGCAAGTGACTTAGAACAGTATTTGCATCACCCCGTAAAGCAACTTCCGCGGTTTGTCGAGCTAGCTGATCGGCGCAAATATCAATCCTGACTAACCGCTTTGGTGTCGGGAAATTATCGTCCCGATAAGCGTCATAATCAGTGAAGCCCATTTCTGTGCCAACGGCCAAGACACAATCTGCTTCTCTAATAAGCTGGCGAACGGCTTCAAGGCTAGGACTGGCAGGAACGCACAGTGGGTGTTGATGCAGTAAACCACGCCCGTTGGTTGTTAGGACGACGGGAGCCGCTAATTTTTCTGCAATGTTCTGTAACGTTTCTGCTGACTCTTTTGCGCCACCGCCTGCGAGAATAACAATGTTCTCAGACTGGGCTAATAGTTGCACGGCTGAGTCAATGCTGGTTTGGTCCGGACTAGGAATACTCGAACCATCAGCATGATAAGCATCAGAAACGGTGAGCTGATTAGACGTATTCATCAGTAAACTATCCGACCAGTCGAAAGATTGATCCATGACATCAGTTGGAATTTGGATGTGTATTGGCGCTGGCCGCTGAGTCACAAAATCGTCAAATGCTTGGTTTAAAGTAGGGATCAGTTCACTCTGTTGGTTGATTTGCGTGGAGGTTTTAGCGACCTGCGCAGACAGGCTTTGCTGGTCGGGCAGTTCGTGAAGATGCCCCAAACCCTGCCCCAAGCTATCCTGTTGATTCACTCCGGAAATCACCAACATTGGTATACTGTCGGCAAGCGCCTGCGCCATTGGTGTAAGCATATTAGTCATACCCGGTCCGGTAATGACAAAAGCGACGCCCGCTTTACCCGATACGCGTGCATAGCCGTCCGCCATAAAACCGACACCTTGCTCGTGGCGAGGCGTGATATGCCTCATGTCAGACTTTGCCAAGCCTCGGTAAAGCTCGATGGTATGGACGCCGGGAATACCGAAAATGACATCGACGCCTCGAGCCTGTAGGTATTTTACTAGCGCTTCACCGATAGTCATTGGCTTTCCTTATGGTGAGTGATGTTTGCCGATTAATAGCCAGCGTTTAGCTGTTTCGCGTGAGAAATCATGCGAGTGCAAGCTTCAGCAAATGGTTCGTCATCGGTCGTCAGCGCGATTCGCACCCAGTTGTGCAGCGAATTACCAAACGATGACCCTGGCATTACCGCCACATCACCGTTATGCAGTAGGTGTATTGCATAATCATAGCCTGACATGCCAGTCGCTGACACATCGACCAAGGCGAACATGCCGGCTTCTGGCAGCTGAACCTTAAGTTCGGACTCGCCATGCAGTCTTCGTTCCAGCAATCTGGCGCGTCGCTCAAAGCGTATCATCATGCCGGCAGCTGCTTCAGACGGAGCGGACACTGCAAGTGCCGTCATATCGGCTATAAATGGCTGGTTTCCAAACAGCATCGTCTCAGTAAGCGGTAATACTTTGGCACAAAACTCCGCTGGCCCTACACACCACCCGCTACGAAAACCTGGCGCCGCGTGAGACTTTGAAATAGAGCTGACTACAACTACTCGCTCTGCAAACTGTTCAAATTGAAGCGGTGAAACGAAGGTCGAAGTGCTGAACACCATCTCGTCATAAACCTCATCGGAGACGATCCAAAGATTATGTTTTATTGCTAATTCGCCGATGGCTTGGACGTCTTCAGCGGTGAGAACGGCACCCGTCGGATTGTGTGGCGTATTGAGCATGATCACGCGCGTTTTATCGGTGATGCGCGCTTCAAGGTCAGCTGCACTCATGCGAAAATCATTTTCTGGTCGCAGCGGTACTGGGATGAAGGTAGCGCCGGTAGATGCAATCACCCCTTCATAAGTTGCATAGAGCGGATCGCCGAGCAATACCTCATCACCTGCTTCAACCAAACCACGCATCACCGCATAGAGTGACGTCTGTGTGCCGGGAAAACATAGGATTTGTTTGGCGTTAATAGGCCGCTGCATACGTTTTGAGTAGCGAGCCGCCAATGCATCAAGCAAGTTTTGCTCACCTCGACCACTGGAGTAGAGGGTGCGTCCCTGACTGAGCGACTCCGTGGCGGCTTGGAGCAAAAAATCCGGCGTGGGAATATCAGGTTCGCCGATGGTTAGTTCAACGATATCGGCCCCGTCAGCGTTCATTTGACGAGCAAGGGAGTAGATCTCCCATTTATCGCCGCCGAGTGTGGCCAGACGGTCAGTGACGGATGCGTATTTCATTGATGCTCCTGATGGTGGATTTATTACTTTGCATTGTGACCTTCAAATAACATTTTTTCATTTCTAATTGCCTGAACAAAAAAAGATATTGCGGCCTGGATTTTGGCTGAACCTGCCATGTCAGGGTGAGCGGCTACCCAGATACCTGTTGAAAAACTAGGCACCAATTGCTTTAGCCGAATTAACTTCTGTGAACGCTCTCCTAAGCAGCAAGGAATAATAGCAACCCCTTGATCTTCCTCAGCCAGCGCCGTTAAGGTCAGAAATGAATCGGCATGAAAAACATATCTATGGGAAGGTATGGTTGAATCCATCCACTCTGAAAAGCTAGCATTCTTGATTAAGCCCGATAAGCCAAGCCAGTCATGATGTACAACGTCGTTAAGAATTTCTTTTTTGTCTAAGTATGCTTCAGTGGCGTAGGGTGCAAAGGCTAGGTCGCAAGCGTATTCGCCTTGTAAATCAGTTGAGAGAAAAGCAGCAGGGCGGATGGCGATATCCGATTCAAGACGGGACAGATCTTGCTGATCATTGCGCGACATTATTTCTGTACGAATTGCGGGGTACTGCTTGGTGAAAAGAGTGCAATACTTCATGATGGCAACCGCACTTAAAGAGTCTGTTGTTGTAACTTTTAAAGGGCCACTAACTGAATCATGCTGGCTGGCAATATTGCGCCGGAGCTTGTCGACCATCTCATCAATATTGCGCACGGCGGATAAGATATGGCTACTTTCAGGTGTTAAGTGATAGCCCCGTAACCCTCTTTCAAAAACGTTAACACCGCAGTGTTCCTCGAACGCTGCAATACGCCGGAGCACCGTTGCATGGTGTACGCCTAGTGCACGGGCAGCAGAAGAGAGCGATCCTGTTTCTGCTACCGCAAGCACATATTGTAAGTCATCCCAAATGAGTCTGTGCATATCTGCACAATTGTCTGTGAAATTATCGCCAATTTCAATAGTTTTTCACACATGCTAAATTGAGGTACTGATCAATCTACAGGAGCAAGGTGAATCTTATGAATAAATTTAAATCAGCAGTAATAGGGATAGTGATGTCAGCTGTATTTGCAGGTACCGTCGGTTCAGCAAGTGCTGCTGATGAAAATCCTGCCATAAAGGCACGGCAATCGCTTATGCAGCTGTATGCGTTTAACTTGGGAATTGTAGGCGCTATGGCCAAAGGCAAGGTCGATTATGACGCAAAAGCGGCTGAAGCCGCTGCCGAAAATCTTGCTCAACTAGTTAGGATGAATGGCCCGATGTGGCCGCAGGGAACTAGCCAGAGCGATGAGGGTTTGAAGAAGAAAACCCGTGCGCTAGCTGAAATCTGGACCACCTACCCTAAAGTTACAGAGAATGGTAAGCAAATGATTGCCGCGGCTGATTCATTAGCAGCGGTTGCAGGCAAAGGTTTGGACAGTTTGCGTGGTGGCCTAAAAGATGTCGGTGATTCTTGCAAAGCTTGTCATAAAGCCTTTCGAGGTAAGAAAATTAAGTAAGTTTGCATAGCGATGTTTATCAATAGCTCTGCTCAAACGGTGCAGGGCTATTGATTTCTTAGGCGCGCTTAGCATATTCCAAAGGCAGCGCGGTACTATCCACTACTTTCCTTAATATAAATGAAGAATGCACGCCACTAACCCCTTCGATGCGGGTAATCTTTCCCAACAATATGTCGTGATAACTTTTTAAATCGGGCACAGCAATTTTTAGCTGATAGTCTGCCGTATTCCCTGTAATAACATAGCATTCCATCACCTCAGGAATATCCACAATTGCCTTCTCAAAAGTCTCAAATCGCTCTGGCGTGTGCTTGTCCATACTGATGTTTAACAGCACGATTATGGTTAGATTGATTTTACTCTCATCGATGCGCACCACGCGTGAGGCAATTACGCCAGTTTCCTCAAGCTGTTTTACGCGACGTGAGCAGGGGGCGGCTGTTAAGCCCACGCGTTCGGCTAGCTCCTGGTTAGATAACGCACCGTCTTGCTGCAACTCGTGCAATATTTTTATGTCATAGCGGTCTAGAGTGATGTCAGATTGCATTAAAAAGTTAAACCCAGCAATTTTTAGTAAGTATGATGTTACTGGTTAATTTATCCTTGCGCAAATATCCTAAATCAGCGCAATTTAGCAGAGTCATTGCGCCCCTGTTCCCTTATAGTTACTCTACCGACACAAAATCGTACTGAAAGGATAATCCCGTGTTTGATCATCAAAAATATGTCCCGTTTACCCCGTTAAAATTAACGGATCGCACTTGGCCAGACCAGCAAATCACTAAAGCCCCAGACTGGTGTAGTGTGGATCTGCGTGACGGTAATCAGGCGCTGATCAATCCAATGGATATCCCGAAAAAGACGCGCATGTTTTTGCACCTGCTGAAAATGGGTTTTAAAGAAATTGAAATTGGCTTTCCATCGGCTTCACAGCCCGATTTTGACTTTGTGCGTAAGTTAATCGAAGAGGATTTAATCCCGGATGACGTGACGGTTCAAGTGTTGACTCAAGCGCGTGAGTCGCTGATTGCCCGTACTTACGAATCATTGATAGGCGTGAAAAAAGCCATAGTGCATGTTTATAACTCCACCTCTATTGTGCAGCGCGAG
>CALAJG010000125.1 GCA_937923375.1 uncultured Leucothrix sp. | reverse complement strand
AGCAGTGCGGCATTCGCAGCTTGCGACGCCGGCGAAACTAAAATTAAATTTGCTCACGTTACTAACACCGACAAGCACCCAAAAGGTATTGCGGCTACGTTACTTGAAAAGCGTGTTAACGAAGAAATGAACGGCAAACTTTGTATGGAAGTTTTCCCTAACTCGACGCTTTATAATGATAACGACGTTTTAAAAGCAATGTTGGGTGGTGACGTACAATTAGCGGCCCCTAGTTTGTCTAAGTTCGAAAAATTCACTAAAAAGTATCGCATCTTCGATTTACCTTTCATGTTTGCCAATATGGAAGCGGTCAACAAGTTTCAGTTGTCTGAGACTGGTCAGGCTATGAAAGATGACATGCAAAAACGTGGTCTTCAAGGCTTAGCCTTCTGGCACAATGGTATGAAGCAAATGTCGGCTAACAAGCCGTTAATGCTGCCTTCTGATGCGTCAGGATTGAAGTTCCGTGTTCAGGCATCCGACGTACTAAAAGCACAAATGTCAGCAATGGGCGCGAGTCCACAGCCAATGGCGTTCTCTGAGGTATATGGCGCACTGCAAACCGGTGTTGTAGATGGTCAGGAGAACACTTGGTCAAATATCTTCGGTAAGAAGTTCTTTGAAGTTCAAGATGGAACGACTGAGACAAACCATGGAATTATCGATTACCTACTGGTGACATCGACTAAGTTCTTGAAGTCTCTGAAAGATGATGACCGTGCTCAGTTCCTGAAAATTGTTGCTGAAGTCACTGACGCTAGAAATAGTGAAGCGTTTAAAGTTAATCAGGAAGCTAAAGCAGCGATAATTGAGGCAGGTGGACAGATTCGCCAATTAACAGCTGAGCAAAAAGCTGAGTGGATCAAGGCTATGAAACCAGTATGGGCTCAGTTTGAAGGTGACGTAGGTGCTGAGAACATTGCAGCGGCACAGGCATTTAATGCTGAAGTTACTAAGTAGTTGTCGTTGTTTGTTTAACAGGCTTGGCCGCTATCTAACGACGGTTCTGTAGCGCCAATACTGTGAAGATATCCCCGACGTGCTCGGGGATATTTGTTTCTGAATATCAAGAGCAAGGAATAAGAGGGGGAGGCTAACATGGGTTCAGTCGATCACATGGAATCCCAAGGTAGGATGGGCCGCTGGGTCAATTCCATCGAGGAAAATGCGATAGCGCTAATTTTGGGATTGATGGTAATCATCACGTTTATCAATGTCGTCCTGAGACATGGCTATAACACAGGGCTTATTTGGGGCTTGGAGGCAACCTCTTATTTGTTTGCGTGGCTAGTGCTGTTAGGCATGAGTTACTGTGTAAAAGTCACCGCTCACATTGGTGTAGATGCTTTAATTACCTACTTTTCTCCGGGATGGCGCCGTATTGTCGCGCTAGTTGCCGCTGCAGTGTGTTTGGTTTACGCCTTTTTGCTGCTCAAAGGCAGCTGGGATTTTTATGCTAACTTTATTGGTTTGCCGGGGACTACCGGCAGCTGGTTCCCGACAGGTTTCCAAACCGATTTTCAAAATCAATCGTGGTATGAAGGTGATGATATCCCCATGCCAGCGTTCCTCACGTTTTTTGAGCCGATGCTTAATGAGGGGGAGGCTTATGAAAAACTACCCCTGTTCATTCCTTATTTAATTCTCCCTGTTGGTGTGGCATTGCTACTTTTCCGCCTGCTACAGGCGACCAAGCGTATTTATACCTGTGAAATTAATGGGCTGATAGCGAGCCATGAGGTTGAAGAGGCGATTGAAGAAATGGCTGCTTCACGCAGTGAGGGGGTTAAGTAATGGATGTTGCAATCTTATTTGCGTTAATCGTCGGCCTACTGTTATTGGGTGTACCCATTGCGATAGCGTTGGGTTTCAGTTCAATGATGTTTTTACTGGTGCTTTCGGATACCTCGTTAGCCTCTATTGCCCAAACGCTATATCAGGCAATGGCCGGGCACTACACATTGTTGGCGATTCCATTTTTCATACTGGCGTCGAGCTTTATGTCCACCGGTGGCGTAGCCAAACGAATTATTCGTTTCTCGATAGCCTGTGTTGGCCACTTTCACGGTGGTTTAGCCATCGCCGGCGTATTTGCTTGCATGATGTTTGCCGCATTATCAGGATCTTCACCAGCGACCGTTGTTGCCATTGGTGGAATCGTCATCGCAGGGATGCGACAAGCCGGTTACACCAAAGAGTTCGCGGCGGGTGTTATTTGTAATGCGGGGACGTTGGGCATATTGATTCCCCCGTCTATCGTGATGGTTGTCTATGCATCATCGGTTGATGTGTCGGTTGGTCGAATGTTTTTGGCCGGCGTTATCCCTGGCTTAATGGCTGGACTCATGCTGATGATCGCAATCTACGTGATCGCGCGAGTGCGCAAAATGCCCAAAGGTAAGTTTGCTGGTTACAAGGAGATATTTGCATCAGGTGTCGCCGCAGGATGGGGCTTATTCCTAATCGTAATCATTTTGGGTGGTATTTATGGCGGTGTCTTTACACCAACGGAAGCGGCAGCGGTTGCAGCGGTTTACTCGTTCTTTATCTCAACATTTATCTATCGAGATATGGGACCACTCGCGGATAAAGCCAAAGCTAAAACGGTCAAAGAGTTCTTTATAAGCCTGCCGCGTTATCTACTAGAGACAGCATTTTATATGGTTCCATCGCTGTTTCATAAAGATACCCGCAAAACCATTTTTGAAGCAGGCAAGCTCACGATTACATTAATGTTCATTATTGCCAACGCACTAATACTGAAGCATGTGTTGACTGATGAGCAGATTCCACAGCAGATCACTAAGGCCATGTTGGCTGCGGGTCTTGGCCCCATCATGTTCTTGGTGGTTGTTAATGTTATTTTGTTAATCGGTGGTCAGTTCATGGAGCCATCAGGTTTGCTGGTGATCGTTGCGCCGTTAGTATTTCCAATTGCGATGGAGCTTGGAATCGATCCGATTCACTTAGGCATTATTATGGTGGTTAATATGGAAATAGGTATGATTACGCCGCCGGTGGGTCTCAACCTGTTTGTGACGAGTGGGGTTGCTGGCATGCCGATGATGTCTGTGGTTCGCGCGGCGCTTCCGTTCCTCACAATCCTGTTTATATTCCTGATCATGGTGACTTACATTCCATGGTTATCAACCTTCCTACCCAATACTTTTATGGGACCGGAGATTGTTCTTAGATAAGTGACGGGATTATCTGCGTTGAAGAGATGGAATGGTAAATGTTACTGGGCAGGATTAATGATTTGTCATTAATTGTACAAATAACAATCATAATACCAAAAAATAATCCATATATTGTCTGTAGAATGGTATAAATCATTGAAAATGCGGTATAATCCTCCACGGACTAGCGTAGATTAAGTAACTTTAGGCGTGTGGAATGTATTTTCCACACGCCTTTTTCTTTATACTCCGTATTAAATACCAACAAAATAATGAGAGGAGTCCAAACGGATGCTTAATCCCGCAACGGCACAGTCCG
>CALAJG010000124.1 GCA_937923375.1 uncultured Leucothrix sp. | reverse complement strand
GAAGATAATCAGTTGGTTGACGTGGCTATTACGGATGGCAATAGCGATGTCATGTTGTTCACATCAAATGGTAAAGCGATTCGCTTTAATGAAAACGATGTACGTGGCATGGGTCGAACCGCAGCGGGTGTTCGCGGCATCAAGATGGCAAAGGACGTCAAAGTTAACGCATTGCTAATTCTTGATGAAGGCCGTCTGTTGATGGCCACTGAGCATGGCTATGGTAAACGAACAGAAGTTGATCAATTCACTCCACAAAAACGAGGTGGTTCTGGGGTTATAGCCATTCAGACATCGGAACGTAATGGTGATGCGATTGGTGCGGTGCAGGTTATTGATGATGATGAAATCATGATGATTTCTGACGGCGGTATCCTGGTGCGAACTGCGGTTAAAGATGTATCGGTCACGGGTCGTAACACGCAGGGCGTAAGGTTGATCAAGCTGGGTAAAGGGGAACGACTGACTCAAGTTGAGCGCATTGCCAAGATGGAAGGCGATGATGATGAGTTGGATGAAGACGGTAACCCGATACCCACACTGGATGAAGAGGGAAATCCTATCGCCCCAGTAGATTCGACAGGTGAGGGTGATACTTCCTCTGCTTCTGGTGAAGCCGAAGGGGAGTCTGATGCACCAGAAAGTGATGCAAATGAGTCCTCTGATAGCGATGACTAGGTAGTAGTTGGTAAGAACTTAAGACGGGCTGTTTATGAGTGATAAGGGGAGCCTGCCAGCCAAAGAAGCTGAGCAGGCGATGACAAAAAAGCTAGTGGGTATTCGCGACAAAATTGACTCGATCGATACGCAAATACTACAACTGCTGAGTGACCGGGCAAACTGTGCCGAAGAAGTTGCTGTAACCAAGCGCGACGCAGGTGAGCAAGACATTAAGTTTTATCGCCCGGAACGTGAAGCTCAGATTTTGCGCCGTGTCACCGAAACGAACCCCGGACCTCTGGCGGATGAAAGAATTTCAGCGATTTTTCGTGAAATCATTTCATCCTGCTTGGCATTAGAACAGCAAATAACAGTGGCTTACCTTGGCCCAGCGGGAACCTTTACAGAATCTGCTGCCTTAAAACATTTTGGAACGGCCGTTAGTACGGTTCCATTTTCATTAATACCCGAAGTGTTTCGTCAGGTTGAAGCGGGGATGGCTGATTACGGTGTGGTGCCCATTGAGAACTCTACGGGTGGAATCGTTTCCAACACGTTGGACCGTTTCATTAACTCACCGCTTAAAATTTGCGGTGAGATTAATCTGGTGATTCATCAGAACCTGATGTGTAGTAATGAAGACATGAGCAAGGTTGCTCGCATCTACTCACATGAACAGTCATTGATGCAATGTCGCGATTGGTTAGACAGAAATTGTCCGGGTATCGAACGAATTGCGGTAGCCAGCAATGCTGAAGCCGCTAGATTAGCCTCAGAAGACAGCAGCACAGCCGCTATAGCCGGAGAGAATGCGGCCAGCCTTTATGATCTGAATATTATTTCGCCGCACATTGAAGATTCTCCCAATAACACGACGCGTTTTCTGGTGATTGGTAAAGAAGATGTGGCTGCCAGCGGTGATGATCGAACGTCCCTGATGATATCCACCAGAAATCGCTCAGGAGCACTTTACCATCTGTTGGAACCCATAAAACGACACGGATTAGATATGACGCGTATCGAATCCCGCCCAGCGCTGGATACTCAGTGGGATTATATTTTCTTTATGGATCTGAATGGTCACATAAGCAACGACGCGATGCAGCTGGCAATGAAAGATCTTGAGGCCGAAACTGAGTATATTAGAGTGTTAGGATCTTATGCTAAAGCCATCATGTAACAACCTGATATGATTAAAAAATTAACCATATTTGGTGTCGGTTTAATTGGTGGTTCTTTGGCAATGGCTTTGAAAAAAGCTAATTATTGCGAGACCGTTATCGGTTGCAGTCGCAATATTGAAGGCTTAGAAAAAGCTAAACAGCTTGGGGTGATTGATGACTACACCTTGGATCCTGTTGCTGCCGTGAAAGGCGCTGATATTGTCTTATTGGCGGTGCCTATGGGGGCGATGGGAACGGTGTTGCAGTCCGTCAAAGGCCATATTGAAGCCAATACCATTGTAACCGATGCAGGTAGTGCTAAAGCCAGTGTTGTGGCTGCTGCGCGGTCAGTATTTGGTGAAATACCGCCTTTTTTTGTTCCGGCACATCCGATTGCAGGGCGAGAAAAAAGTGGCGTTGAAGCGGCTATTGTTGATTTATATGTCGATCATAAAGTTATCGTAACTCCACTGCCTGAAACGGATGCCGCAGCCGAGCAGCGAGTCATTAAAATGTGGCAGGCAGCGGGCGCTGACGTTGAAAGCATGGATGTTGAAAAGCATGATCAGGTGCTTGCAGCAACCAGTCATTTACCGCATGTTCTGGCTTATTCTCTTGTCGACACGCTGTCTCATTCAGAGGTGTCAGACGCTATATTTCGCTATGCCGCGGGTGGTTTTCGCGACTTTACCCGCATCGCCTCAAGCGACCCGGTAATGTGGCGGGATATTTGTTTAGAAAATCGCAATGCTATATTGCAATCCCTCGAAGCATTTCAGGTTAATCTGCAAGTGCTGCATCAGCAAGTTTCGGATGCTGATAGTAACGGTATTATGGATACTTTTACTCACGCAAAGGCCGTTCGCGACGACTACATGAAGAGTCAATCCTAAGTTAAGGTATGCTGCCTAACCGTAAAATGGTAATGCGGCATTATGTAAGGATTGTGAGAAGATGAACTTTTAAGTTCTCTAGCGCTTCCAATTGCTATGTTATCTTTTTTTCGGCAATGTTTACTTTTAGTCTGGCTCGCAGGCTTTGTCTACGCGATTTACAATATTGCTGAGCATTGGGATTATGATATCAAAGCGCCTGATGTCGAGTCGATGTTGGCTAATCGCATTGATTCGGACAAGCTAAAGCAGTCAGTCGAAACCGCTCTGAGAGCGGAAGAGTACGACGAAGCGCGTTCCCTTCTGGCAATAGGCCAACAGTACAATCACGCTATTGATTATCCAGCCTACACTAACTATCTGCAAAAGCATGACACAGCAACTTCGCGTGTGACCAAGCAAGTAACTGGCTTTACTGAAGGTTTTCTCTCTGGAAAAGGCAGTGATGCCTCCGGTGTTGCAGGCGCTTTGGCGGCCGATTTTACTGTTGTGGGTGACTTAAGAGATCTCAGTGAGCAATTTGGCAAATATCAGCAGGGCCAACCGGTTAACCAGCTAATTACAACGCTGGCAGGAATTGGTGTTGGTTTAACGGCGGTGACTATTGGTTCCGCTGGCGTTGCTGCACCCGCCAAAGCAGGCGCGTCAACGCTCAAACTCGCCGCCAGAATGAATCGCCTGACCCGAAGTTTTCGTGATGAATTAATGCAAATTGGGGCTAAGGTTTTCGATTGGAAGCAGTTTTTACGCTTGAGTAAAGGGGCGGATTTGACGAGTATTTCCCGGGTTGCTAAACAGTCCTACAACCCTAGGGCAGCCCGAAGCTTGGGTGCGTTAGCTGAACAGGCGAACGGCATTCGTAAAAACACCTCCGTGGTCGATAGTATTCACCTATTAAAATACGTTGAAAACAGCAGTGATTTGAAAAGCGTTAATCGTTTGAGTCAGCGTTTTGGTATTCACACTCGCGCGGTGTTTGTGCTGTTGGGGAAAACGGCCATTCGTGGTGTTAAGGCGTTGAGAATCACTTTGGAACTATTGATTAGTATCGTTTCAAGTTTGTTCTTTGGTTTGTTGTTTATATCGACCATTGGTGGGGGTGGTAAGAAATCCAAGGTTGGTGTTTCGGCGTCGATGCTTTAAACGCCTCCGCCTCGCTAGTTTAATGGACGGGGCCATTAAACAGACTCGGAATGTCGTGCTTATTAAAGCATCGACGCCTGCAGTTGTTCTCTGATTGATTCATCTACTTTAAAGGCAGTGGTTTTTATACTTGCAGGTGCTTAGTATAGGATGGCGTTGCGCGTTTCTTGGGTATCGTTGCGGTTAAATAGGCTCAATTTGAGTAGAGGATTTGCTATCAAACAAAAATTAGAGGGATCACGACTAAGGATTCTTGCCTTGGGTGGGAAAGGGTTTATTGGTCGTCACGCGGTGGCAGCGTTGCGAGAAAGGGATGTGGATATTGTCATTGGCACTCGAAAGCCGAGGGATGGCGATGAGTTTTCTCAGCTGGCAGTACGTTTTGAGTCTATGTTGGATGTGTCAGATTGGCAGCCGGTAATTGAGGGGTTTGATGTCATTCTAAATTGTGTTGGAATTCTTCGGTCGGTGGGTTCATCAACCTATGACAAGGTGCACCACCGGGCACCGGCGGCGTTAGCTGAAGCCTGCCATTCAAACGGAACGCGATTCGTTCATGTATCAGCGCTCGGCCTTATGGATGATGCTAAAAGTGGTTTTTTAGTCTCTAAAAAGCTTGGTGAAGAGGCTATTAAGCGGGTTTCATCGAGCTGGATTATTGCTCGACCGTCATTACTAGATGGTGAAGGGGGGTATGGCGCGGCATGGCTTAGAGGCGTTGCTCGTCTGCCATTGTTTGTTGTTCCTGCAGATTCCAAGGGCTTGATTGCAGGGTTGATGGTGACTGATTTAGGGGAGGCTTTGGCGCAACTTTGCCTTGGTGCCGGCGCAGATTTAAAGCTTGAACAATCACGCGAGTTTGAACTGGGTGGGAGTAATGCGGTTGACTTTGAAGGTTATATCCGCGGACTGCGTCAGCGCTATACACAACGACGGGCAATTTGTTTAAAAATCCCGGGTCTGATGGCGCGGTTAGGCGCCCATGTTTGTGATCTGTTTCATGCGACACCTTTTTCCTTCGGGCATTGGGAGTTGTTGCGAAATGATAATACCCCGCATCCTAATCGTTTGCCCCAATTGCTGGGTCGCCCACCTCAGG
>CALAJG010000123.1 GCA_937923375.1 uncultured Leucothrix sp. | reverse complement strand
CCCCCGCATACCCAAGCTTTTTAAGCCCAACTGTAATTTCATCAAAGATCACCGGATCATCAACCGTTGCCGGCATTGTCCATTCCGTGCCGTCGGCGATTTTAACCATTGTTCCACGCAGGATTTTTCCAGATCGAGTTTTAGGCAGGCGTGCTACGGTAGTCACCATCTTGAACGCTGCTACTGGCCCAATAAGATCCCGCACTCGTTGAATCAACTCTTTTGCCAAATCAGTTTCGTCCCGATTAGCGCCATCCTTCAACACCACTAATCCCAGCGGCAACTGCCCTTTGAAATCATCGGCAACTCCAAACACGGCACATTCGGCAACGTCTTCATGGCCTGCTAATACTTCTTCTATTGCGCCAGTTGAGAGACGATGCCCCGCAACATTAATCACGTCGTCGGTACGACTCATGATCCAAAGGTAGCCATCGCTGTCCTTAAAACCTGCATCGCCCGATGTGTAATAGCCTTTGTGTTCAGTAAGGTAAGCTTCAATGAAACGCTTATCGTTGCCCCAAAGCGTTGGCAGGCAACTCGGTGCCATGGGTAATTTAACGGCTAAATCGCCCATTTCACCATCCGGCATTTCTGAGCCATCTGGTGCTAATACTCTAACGTCATAGCCTGGCATGGCGACAGTGGGTGAACCCGCTTTTACTTCAAGCGATTCGATACCTAATGGATTAGACGCAATAGCCCAACCCGTCTCGGTTTGCCACCAGTGATCAACTACCGAAATGCCCAGCGTATCGCGCGACCAGAATAAGGTATCAGGGTCGCAGCGCTCCCCGGCTAAGAACAGTGATTGCAAGGATTCGATATTGTATTGCTTAAGCAGCTCTGCATTCGGGTCTTCTTTTTTTATCGCTCTGAACGCAGTTGGTGCAGTAAACAAGACTTTCACTTTGTATTCGTCAATCATCCGCCAGAACGCACCGGCATCGGGGGTGCCAACAGGCTTACCTTCATAGACAATCGTGGTGCAGCCCTTTAATAGCGGCGCATACACAATGTAGGAGTGTCCAACTACCCAACCAACGTCAGACGCTGCCCAGTAAACATCACCCTGTTCAACGTTATAGATATTCTTCATTGACCAGTTCAAGGCTACCGCATGTCCACCGTTATCGCGGATAACCCCTTTGGGCTGGCCGGTGGTGCCAGAGGTATACAATATATATAGTGGGTCAGTAGCAGCGACCGCAACACATTCTGTGGCTTCGGCCTTCTCAGCGGCAACTTCCCAGTCGATATCACGACCTTCAACCAGTGGCGCGGTAACTTGCGGGCGCGCTTTGATAATGCAGCTAGTTACTTTGTGCTTCGCTAGCGTGATCGCTTCATCTAACAAAGGTTTATAGTCAATAATGCGGCCTGGCTCGATGCCACAGCTAGCGCTAACAATCACTTTAGGGGTAGCGTCATCTATGCGAGTCGCTAACTCTTTAGAAGCAAAGCCTCCGAATACCACTGAGTGAATCGCGCCGAGGCGGGCACAGGCCAACATAGCAATGACAGCCTCGGGAATCATCGGCATATACACAATGACCCGATCACCTTTAGCGACGCCTTCAGCACGTAATGCCCCGGCAAATTTAGCTACTTTTTGGGTGAGTTCTGAGTAGGTGTAGCGATATTTAGTATCGGTAAGCGGTGAGTCATAGATCAATGCGTCCTGATCACCCAAACCGTTTTCCACGTGTCGATCAAGGCAGTTGTAGCAGGTGTTTAATTCGGCACCTGCAAACCAGGTCGGTACGGGCTTTGCTTCTAAATCAAGCAGCTTGTCCCAAGGTTTTACCCAGTCGATTTCTTTGGCCGCTGCCGACCAAAATTCTTCAGGATTAGCAAGTGAGTGTTGGTAGACTTCCTGATACTTAGGCATAAACATGATCTCTCAAAAAAGGCCCATCGAAAACGACACGTCTGGTTGCCGTTTGCGTTAACGTAAATAGTCTAGCACCCGCAAATAGCGTTTCCCAAGAACTATATAGTTAGAAACTTGCCATTTAAGTCATGTTTAGACCTTAGTAGTAGTTGATTATGTTGAATGCGCCTGAAGATTTTCAAAAGCCAACCGAAAATACAACTCGTAGCTATTACGTTCTACATATCCTAAATGAGGCGTTGCGGTAACATTAGGAAGTGCCAATAAAGGCTCGTTGTCTAAATTTGCTGGCTCCACATCGTATACATCGATCGCCGCACGCTTTGAAGGAACGGCAGATAACTCCTTGAACAACGCTGATTGCTCGATCAACTCTGCACGGCTGGTATTAACAAATAAGGAATCAGGTTTCATTAACGCTAAATCATCACTTGTCACGCAGCTTCTAGTGGCTTCATTTAATCGTAAATGCAGTGAAATAACGTCTGCACCCGCAAAAAAAGCAGCTTTTGAACCTGCGGCCTCAAAGCCATCTGAGACAGCAGCCTCTCGAGAAGCTTCGCTGCCCCATACAAGCACTGACATATCAAATGCTTTTGCGTAGTTTGCTATTCTTTGACCAATTTTTCCGTATCCCCAGACCCCTAAGGTCAAGCCATTTAAGGTTCGACCAAGCCCAAGTCCACCAGAACATTGCCAATTATTTTGTTTGAGATTGGATGCGTAATCAGGGATATAACGGGAAGCTGCCATAATCAAAGCCCAAGTCAACTCAGATGGAGCAACCGGTGAACCTCTGCCCTCTAAGACCTCAACGCCGTATTTATTGCAAAGCTCTGGATCAATATGATTACTCACTTTACCCGTTTGGCTGATCAGTTTTAATTTTGGCAGTTTAGATAACAAAGACTCTGTGATAACCGTTCGTTCTCGTATAAGAACAATTGCATCAAAATCTATCAAATATTCAGTTAGCAATGCTTCAGAGTAGGTTTCCGTGAACACGGTCACTTCGTGATCAGACAAAATTTTAAAGCAATCCAGGTCTTTTACCGTATTCTGGTAATCGTCCAATATAGCAATTTTCACTTATTTCTCCTTTGTTCTACTTAATCGTTTTTTAAGATGCTTGCTCCCTGCATGGCAAGCTTATACAAGCCTCTGTGCCCAATGCAGAGCTGTTTAACTGTAAATCTCCACCGTGCTTAACAACGATCGACTGGGCAATTGCTAAGCCTAAACCACAGCCATCCGATCCGTCTTCAGCACCGCGTGTAAAGCGCTCAAAGACAGTCCCCAATAATGCTTCCTCAATACCCGCGCCATTATCCACTATGCTAACGGTAACGGTATTGTCTGAACGGCCAATGGTTGTTTCAATTTTGCTTCCAGCGTCACTCCCGTAGCGAAGCGCATTATCTAATAAGTTATCAAGCGCCTCACCGATTAAGATGGCGTTTCCACGTACCAAGATAGTTTTTTCTTCGTGTGTTAAAGACAATTTGACACCCTGCTTCAGCGCTCTTGCCGCCACGTTTGCTAAGTGTTCTTGAACCAAATTAACAATATCGAACGACTCTGGGTTTTCTAAGGTGTTTCCCTGACTGACTCGCTCCATAGATAATAATTGCTGAGTTAAGCGCGCGGTTCGTCTTGCCGCTTCGGCTACATCCCTGACGCGTTCCTTAAGCTGCCTGTTATCGTTAGTACGCTCTGCAGCTTCTGCTTGGCTTAATAAACCCGCAATGGGATTTCTTAATTGATGCGCTGCATTGGCTATAAAAGCATCTTTCTCCGCAAAAGAATTTCGTACCTGACCGAACAGATTATTGGTTGCTGCTAAAAGGCTCGAGACCTCTCTGGGGACAGCCCTCTTAATTGGGCTGAGATCATCAGGCGAACGTTTCTCAATAGCCAACTGCAAGTCAAGCAAAGGTTTTAAACCATAGCTCACCCCAAACCAAACAAGAAAGCCCGTTGCTAAGATAACTAAGATAAGGGTAATAAGACCTCTGCCAGCGAGTACCAATGTAAGGTGTTCTCGCTGCCCTGTGTTTTGCCAAACAGTTACCGTTACTGATCCTGTCATGGCATTCGTTGTGAAATATTCACGAAACGAGACTGCTCGAACTAACTGATTACGAAACTCGCTATCAAAAAATACGGGGGTACGAATGTCCCCGGTGTTATTTTCAGCAATTGGTTGGGGTGTGTAGCCAGATAGCAAAGGCGGCGCCTGATCACTAACGATATGATAGAAAACCTGATCACCCAACGCGTCAGTTAACGTCTCTAACAGTCTTTCAGCTAACAAATCCCCTTGGTTTAAAACGACATCTCTCGCAATGACGTGTGCAATCGACAATAATGAAGTGTCATAGATCTGTTGTGTGGTCTGGCGAACTTCGTAATATCGAATCACTGTAAGGATCGCCGCAACTAATAGAACTGGCACAATAATAACGACTAGCAAGCGGGCATGTAAGGAACGAACACTCCCACTCATTTGGCTTCACCATCCAGAGCTTCCGCTTCCATCATGTAACCAATGCCCCTAGCGGTACGAATCACAACCCCGTTTCCTTTAATCAAGCGACGTAATCGCGACACTGACAGTTCGACGGCATTTAGATCGACATCGCTACCCACGCCATACAGAGTATCAGCCAATACAGATTTTGAAACGAACTGGCCCTGCTTCATCAACAGGGTTTCAAAAAGCACTCGCTCGCGCCTAGGGAAATCTAATTCGTCTCCGGACTTGTAGATTCTTCTGGAGTTACGTTCATAGCTTAACTCGCCAATTGCTTCATGCTCTGGTTGCAACACCGCCGCACGGCGAGACAAAGCCCTAACGCGCGCTTCGAGCTCTTCCATAGCAAAAGGCTTAACCAGGTAATCATCAGCACCGGCATCCAATCCATTGACCCGATCTTTAGTCGTACTT
>CALAJG010000122.1 GCA_937923375.1 uncultured Leucothrix sp. | reverse complement strand
TATGTCAACACAAGCCAAGACTCCAACTTCAGGCGATCCGGTTATCCGCTGTGACTCTGTTTATAAGATTTTTGGCGATAATGCTGAAAGTATGTTGAAAAAGGCCAACGGTGTCGTTGATGCTGCCAAGTTCCAGGAAGCGGGTTGCATAGTCGGTGTCAACAACGCCTCGTTTGAAGTGCACAAAGGCGAGCTGTTGATCATTATGGGCTTGTCCGGGTCTGGCAAATCAACGTTGCTTCGCTGTATCTCAAGACTGACAGATGCAACGGCCGGAAACATTTACATCGACGGCGAAGATCTCATGTCGATGAACAATAAGAAGCTCATCGAGTTGCGACGTAGCAAGATGGGCATGGTGTTCCAAAGCTTTGCATTGTTACCCCACAAAACTGTACTGGAAAATATCGCTTTCCCATTGCAGGTTAAAGGCGTTAGCACCAGCGATAGTATGCAGCGTGCTAAAGAGATGATCGATTTGGTAAGCCTTAGCGGACGCGAAAATTATTTTCCACGCGAGCTATCGGGTGGTCAACAACAGCGTGTCGGGATCGCACGTTCCCTGGCAATCGAGCCGGATATTTGGTTCTTAGATGAGCCGTTCTCCGCACTTGACCCTTTGATCCGTAAAGAAATGCAGGATGAATTCCTGCGTTTACAGAATTCATTGAATAAAACCATTCTGTTTGTAACGCATGATTTTGACGAAGCGTTACGCCTAGCTGATCGTATCGCGATCATGAAAGATGGCATCATAGAACAGCTGGATACGCCAGCGAATATCGTGCTCAACCCTGCGACTGAATACGTCCGTAAGTTTACCGAAGAAGTCCCCCGTGAAAGGGTGTTGAAAATCGAAACGGTAATGGATGCTTATGATGCCAGTGAAGATATGAGTGAGTTGAAAGTATCTAAAGATGCGATTATTGCAACCGTTGCTGAAAGTGTACTAAATGCAGGTAAGCCAGTGGCTGTGACTAACGACGCTGGCGAGATTGTTGGAGCGGTTCATGCCTCCAAAGTCGTTCACGTGCTGTTTGGCAACCAATCCCATCAGTCAGCAGGTCAATAAACATGACTAACGATATAATTCGGGCATTGAAGGAGCGGAAATACCTGCAGTTCTTGCTGCTCATCATCATCTTTTTGCTGATGTATATGTTTGTCCCTCACTCTGAAAATAATATTCTCTGGCGTTTGCCGCCATTATTCAAAGAAGTGCCATCAATCATCAACGGTGCTGTCAATTATGTGATGTTTGACTGGTGGCCAATCGATGTCTACGACCCTGATATAGAAGAGTTCGAAGAAAAGCCACTATTTGGCCAGATCACCCGTGGTATATCAGGCGTAATCCTTTTCTTGATTGAGTTCATCCGCGAAATAATTCTGGGTGGTGTTAAAACAATAGTAACCTTCACCTCCTGGGATTGGGCCACTGAGAATCAATGGGCGCGTTGGCCTGCCTTACCTTGGACCGTCGTAACGGGTGGTATGGCTATTTTAGGCTATGCTTTAGGCGGAATTAGACTGGCGATATTTGTCACCTGTGCTTTTGTTTACATCGCGCTGTTTGGACAGTGGGAGCCTTCGATGAAGACCCTGTCCTTCGTTTTGATTGCAGCACCAATCGCTGGTTTGCTTGGGCTGTTTATGGGCGTTTGGGCTTATAGAAGTAAAACATTCGAAGCTATTATTAATCCGTTTTTGAATATTGCGCAGATCATGCCGGCCTTCTCCTACCTGATACCCGTTATGGTGTTCTTTGGTATTGGTGATCACGCTGGCGCAATTGCAACCGTTATTTTTGCTACGCCACCCATGGTGCGCTTAACGCTCCTAGGCCTAAAGAAAGTACCGCCCGAGGTTGCTGAAGCAGGGCTGATGACAGGCTGCACTGACCGCCAATTGATGTACAAAGTGCTTATCCCTTCAGCGCGTCGCGATATTTTGATTGGTGTGAATCAAGTTATTATGCAATGTTTGGCGATGGTGGTAATTGCTTCGCTGATTGGTGCAAAGGGCTTGGGTAACGATCTGTTAATTGCATTGAACCGTTTACGCATTGGTTCAGCGCTTGAGATAGGTATCTGCATTGTACTGATTGCGCTGGTACTCGACAGGTTGTCACTCGCTTGGGCAAACAAGCAAACTGATTATTTTGCTGAGCTATCGTTTAAGGAACGCCATAAGCACTTCTTTATGTTTCTGATTGTTTTTGTTGTGGGTGTGGTACTGGCGGTTATTGGATCATTCGTCTTTAAAGAAGGTTTTAACTATCTGAACCTCATACCGCACAATAAAGGCTTTACTACCGAAGCTTTCTGGCAGGCAGGTGTCGACTGGATTTGGGATACATTCTTCTACTCGCTAAAGGCGTTTAACGAATGGTTCATCGTCGATGTACTGATCCCGGTTAAAAACGCCTTCCTGGGCATGCCAGTGATTGCAACCTTCACCTTGATGATGGGTATTGGCTTTATTGTTGGCGGTATTCGAACTGCATTAATGGTCGGTGGATTTCTACTATTTATTGCATTGACAGAGTGGTGGGACAGGGCATTGATCACTTCTTACTTGATGTTTATGTCAGTGCTTATTTCTAGCGTTATCGGTATTGTGGTTGGCACGTTATGTGCGCAGCACCCTGTTTCAACACGATTTATCCTGACGGTCTGTGACACCTTCCAAACCTTCCCATCGTTTATTTATCTCATCCCAGTGATGATGTTGTTTGGAGTAACGGATACATCGGTACTCATTGCTATCGTGGTGTATGCCACTATTCCAGCGGCTCGTTATACCGTTGAAGGGTTGCGCAGCGTGCCTGAGTCGCTACAAGACGCAGGTACCATGTCGGGCGTCGGTCGCTTGCAGCGTTGGTTGTCGATTGAGCTGCCGATGTCATTCCCGCACATTGCGTTGGGTGTTAATCAGACGGTGGTGTTTGCGCTGGCGATGGTTATCATCGGTGCGATGATTGGTACGGATGATCTGGGGCAATTAATCCTTAAATCATTGTCGGATAAAGAAGGGGTGGGTAATGGTTTGATCCTCGGGCTTTGTGTGGCGTGTATTGGATTAGCGATTGATCAGATATTGCGGACTTGGGCTAATCAGCGGAAGCAGGCGTTGGGCTTGGCGTGAGTTAATACACACAGCAAGCTGAAAGCTCAATGAGTTTCGCTGAAGCCAGAGCATCGGCTTGCTATAGTCGCTCAGAGAAATAGACGAAAGAGCGGTGTTGCAATGAGCAGTATCAAGCAAATAACAGTCAAGTCCCATTGCAATGATCTGGGTGGTAAAGTTTGGAATCCTGTGCTGCGCTGGACAAAAAAGTTCGCTGTCTTTGTCGAACTCACTGATGATGCAGGCAATGTTGGGTTAGGTGAATGTTGGTGCTTTGACGCTGCACCCGATGCGTTAATAGCCTTCATACGAACCGAAGTTGCGCCTCATTTTATCGGTCAGCCAATAGAATGTGCTGACAGGATTACGCAAGAAAGAATTCAGTTCGCCACC
>CALAJG010000121.1 GCA_937923375.1 uncultured Leucothrix sp. | reverse complement strand
GCTGAACTCAAAGGATCGGTAGACTACATAATCCCATTTGGCCCTGGTGGAGAGTCTGATATTTCTGCACGTTTCCAACAACCTTTTTTCAAAGAGAAGTTTGGCCAGGACATGGTCATTTCTTATAAGCCAGGCGGTGGTGGTGCAGTCGGTTGGGCTTCATTAAATGGCTTAAATGGAGATGGTCACACCATCATGGGTGTAAATCTACCTCATATCATCATCAAGCCTGCACAGAAAGATGTTGGCTTTAAAACGGATGAACTGAACACTTTCCATATGTTTCATTTCACGCCAGATGCATTGGTCGTGACAGCCGACAGCCCTTATAAAACATTAAAGGACTTGATTGACGATGCTAAAGCCAACCCCGGCGCAGTCGTTATCTCTGGATCTGGTAAGGCTTCAGCTAACCATCTCGCCCAAATTAAATTCGACAAAATGGCTGAAATTAAAACGACTTACGTACCGTTTAAAGGTACTGGGGCAGCAGTAACAGCCTTGCTAGGTAAGCAGGTTAAGGCTGAATGGGGTTACACCACAGTCGGTGCTAAGCAGGGCGATGCCGTTCGCATGTTAGCCGTCGCAATGGAAGAGCGTCACCCGCTATTTCCTGAAGTCCCAACGTTTAAGGAGCTTGGCTTTGATATGATCGGTGGCGCTTACCGCGGTATCGCATTACCAAACACTGCAAGCGCTGAGACTAAGGCGATGTGGTCAAAAATGATTAGCGAGATCAATAGTGACGAGAAATTCCGCCAGAAGATGTTAGACGGCGGTTTCGCGATGCTGGATATCGATGCTGACAAGATGGAAGACTTCATGAAGGCACGCACCGAAGAGTATCTAAAGGATGCAAAAGAAGCTGGCCTTATCAAGTAAATCTTGATCGGCACATCGTAACGGTGGGTTATATCCCACCTTACGTTTAGTCCCAACGTTCAAAATAGGAAAGATGATGGATTTTGGCAGCTTTCTCTCAGCACTAACCCTGCTGAATATTGCACTGGCTTTGTTTGGTGTTGTCGCCGGAACCATCATCGGTTCCATACCTGGACTTACTGCAACAATGGCCGTTGCGGTGTTGGTTCCAATTACCTTTAGTATGGAACCAGCTTCCGCCCTGATCCTATTAGGGGCTATTTATACTGGCGCTATTTATGGCGGTGCTTACGCCGCTATATTGCTCAATACTCCCGGCACGCCCTCAGCCATTGCCACCACGTTTGATGGCTACCCTATGGCTAAACGAGGCGATGGCGATCTCGCCGTTGCCCTCGCTTGTTTTGCTTCTGTATTTGGTGGTTTAGTAGGCGCTTTGGCACTACTGTTCTTGGCTCCACCACTAGCGTCAGTCGCTCTCGCATTTGGTCCTGTTGAGTACTTCTGGCTCTCTATTTTTGGCCTATCGCTTATCGCATCCTTATCCAACGGCAACCTGATGAAAGGCCTAGTCGGTGGTGCTTTTGGCATGCTGCTCTCAACAGTTGGCGTTGCAGAAATTTCAGCGGACATACGCCTGACCTTTGGCAGTCAGACGATGATTGGTGGCTTTGATGTGGTTGGCGCACTGATTGGCCTTTACTGTATTCCAGTTCTCATTGACCTTTGTGCCGTTCCAGACCGACACCTCAAAGTTGAAGAGGGAGTACAAAAAGTACGAATCGGCGAAGCCGCACGCATCGCCATGAAATCTAAATTTAACCTAGTTCGTTCCTCCGTGATCGGAACCTTAGTGGGTATTCTTCCAGGCGCAGGTGGCTCTGTCGCAGGACTCGTCGCCTACTCAGAAGCGAAACGAACGGCTAAGCCAGAGCAGAAATTCGGTGAGGGTGAAGCGGATGGCATTATCGCCACCGAATCTGCAAACAATGCTACCGTTGGTGGCGGTTTTATTCCAACTCTGGTACTAGGAATTCCCGGTACACCTCCAGATGCCGTCATTCTTGGCGCTTTGCTGGTACAGGGCGTGCGGACGGGGCCAAGTCTGTTTCAAGACGGTGGCTCGATTGTTTACACCTTCATTTATGGCCTTTTGATTGCGACGGTTCTCATGCTTCCAGCAGGACTTTTAATCGGTCGCTATGCCTACAAGTCCATTGTGACTATACCAAAAGCGGTGCTAGTTCCTGCGGTAGGATTCATGACTATTATCGGCACTTTTGCGATTCGCAATAGTATTTCTGATGTGATTATCATGATCTGCCTAGGCGTTTTTGGCTGGGTCGTTGGACGCTTTGGTTTTGCCGCTTCACCCATTGTTCTGGGTTTGATTTTGGGGCCGATTGCCGAGCAAGGTTTTGTGCAGAGTTGGACGATCGGTGCAGCCACAAACAACCTAACCGGCATGTTCTTTGGCCGTCCAATTTCTCAAGCGATTTTAGCCTTCACCATACTAACATTGCTAGTGCCGTTTATATTAGCGCGCAAACAACGTAAAGCAGCAACGGGGGCGAAATCATGAACAACTCCACTGCTATTCAAGGGCGTTTCGGCTCTTTAATCGTGACAGTATTTTTCTTTATCGCTGGCATCGTGGCCCTGTATGACACGATGAGCTACTCAGACACCGACTCTCAAGTGTTTCCTCAGACCGTTGCGATTGGGTTGATACTGTTTACCTCTATCTCTTTAGTAACCCAGTTTTTGAAACCCTCTGAAAGCGAAGGCTTTGGCGCAGGCATTTGGTGGAGGCGTGTACTATTGATCGTTAGCATGTTGCTGGCTTGTGGCGCGATGCCCTATGTTGGATTTCTGCCGGCAGGAGTCATAGCATTTGTAGGGGGACTTATTGCTGCCATGCATGATCGCTGGACAGTAAGAACCGTGCTTATCTATTGGGGATCAGGAATTGTAGTGATGGTGGCGTTTTTTACGCTGTTTAAATTTGCCTTGCAGGTACCGTTACCCTAATAGTTAAGACCTGACAATATGCATCTACTAAATTACATTCCATCTGCTCAAACTTGGCAAATTCCTTGATTTATATTATATACAGTCAAAAAACAATTAAAACAAATACGAACTAAGGAAAAAAGATGAAATCTATCCTAACAATAATAACCTTAAGTTTTTTACTCACCGCCTGTGGAGGGTCGTCAGATCCAGAAGACACCGGTACTGGAACTGGAACTGGAACTGGAACTGGAACTGGAACTGGAACTGGAACTGGAACTGGCATTACCTTAACTCAATTCAAATGCCCGTCAACAGAAACCACCGAAGCCAGCTTTAATGACGTTTTCGTTAGTAATAGCATGAACGACATAGTCTGGACAGGGCCGAGCGCCTCGACCTCTATCACTGTTGCGCAAATTGCAGCGGCGTTCAATGCGGCCAGAAGCCAAGATCCCACTGTTCATGAGTCATTAAAAATGCCGAGCCAAAGCGACTGGGACGCTATGGACAGCTCCGCACAGGGACTCTTTTTGGTTAACAGTGAACGCTGTGCTCGTGGGCTTGAGCCGTTCGAAGGCATAGCACCAGAGCTTATGACCTCATCGAGCAACTACGCCACAGAGCTTTCTGACAACAATGCGTTTTCCCACTCCTACGGCGTTTATTCCAGCCCCTCCGCGCGCCTCGAAGGGTATGCAAATGTGGTTGTAAATACTAATGCAGACTTTATGGCACAGGCTGAGAACCTATCGGCAAGCTCTGTCAGCAGCACTGCAGGTTTCCCGACGCTTTACGAAGCCGTGGCCAGAGCAATTTACTGGTATATGTATCAGGACGCTGGAAGCTTATATGGGCATCGCACGTTTATTCTAATTAAGATAAATAACGACAATAGTGGTGTCGCAGGTGCTGAGGGCTTATTTGGCTTATCCGACAAACAAAGACAAGACGCGAATAAACCAAGCCCCGGTTCGTTTACCACTGAAATCAAAACAGTAATGCATGGATTCGACCCTAATGAAAATTGGAATATGAATACTGTCATTGCTGCACCAGGTACTTATGGTCCAAACCAAGCAAGCGATTGTTTATCCGGGACTTTCATGCCATCAGAAGACAGCGACGGCAATAATACATCGACCTGCAAATAATTTGTTTGAGGTAGCAACACTTGCACTACAATGAGCGAGAACTAAACTAGCTCGTTGTAGTGCTACCTCTCAAAGCTGGAGCCCAAAACATGTCGATAGCTGATCTAAGCGGATTGGAATTTTTACAAGCCATACGGGATGGACATCACCCACATCCTTCCATCGCTGAAACGATGAATATGCGTTTTACTGAAATCGAATCAGGACACGTAATGTTCCTGACTCATGCCGATGAGCGCCACATCAACCCAGCAGGTGGCGTACATGGCGGCTTTGCGGCCACGGTCATGGACTCTGTGACAGGTTGCGCGATACATACCATGCTAGAGGCTGGTGTAGCATTTGGCACGATAGATCTAGCCATAAAAATGATGCGCCCAATTCCTGTGAATGTTGAACTGCAAGCGAAAGGGAAACTGATTAACCTCTCCCGTTCATTAGGCGTTTCAGAGGGCAGTTTACTCGATGAAAATGGTAAGATTTATGCATATGCGACAACCACCTGCATGATCATTCGGGAGCGTTAGCTAATCTCCCTAAGCAACCGCCGCATTTTCTGATGCGGTTCGTCACGTCCCGCACCATTTCTTGGTACATAGCAAAGCTGTTGGTACAGCGATGAAAAATCCTGAATCGCCGCTGCCCTGCTCGGTAGTTTTTTACTAGCGATTAAAGCAAATTCGTAAGGTGTTTGCTGGGGCTCTCGCAAAACTCCATGCTTCTCCAAACGCTTGCAAAACTTTCGATAAAGCTGATGCTCGTAGGCCTCATAATTCTGCCGCCGCCCTAAGCCAAGCATGACAAACCATAATAGGAATATCCCCAAGAAAAGGGCTCCAACCAAAGCAGCCAAGGGAATTGAGGACATTTTATCTAATACTGATTTTAGCAAACCCGCCTGCGACTCACTGTCATAGCCTAAAATCCAACGACGCCAACCATACTGAATAGAATCCATTTTTTTGCGAATCCCATCCAACCATTTAAAGTTGCGAGCAGAGAACGGATTTCCTTCGAGAAAGCTTCCCTCATATTCTACGGCCGCTTCCAATCCACCTTCAACGCGTGAGGGGGCTACTCTTGATGTCGGATCAACTCGTCGCCAGCCCTCGCCCTCTAACCAGACCTCTGCCCATGCATGTGCATCGTACTGTCGAACCGATAAATACTCACCGTCAGGACTCCACTCGCCACCTAAATAACCGACGACAATACGCGCAGGAATACCTGCCGCACGCATCATAAACACAAAGCTGCCTGAGTAATGCGAACAGAACCCTTTTTGCGTTTCAAACAGGAATTTATCGATAGTGTCTTTATCACCCAGCAGGGGTGGACGTAAGGTATAAAAATACGATTGATCAGTGAAACGATTGAGCACCTTCTCGACATAATCTGCATTACTCAATGAGCTTTCTCTAAGCACTCGGGCAAATTCCCGGGTTTTTTCATCGCCCGAGGCAGGCAGTTGCAGTGCCAGATTGCGCGCATAATCGCTAAGCTCAAGATCACGTTTTGAGTCCGGATAACTGACGGCATTCATCATAAAAGGTGACTGAATATCGCCACGTGACATTACCCGATAATCGCCAAATTTAATCGTTTTGCCATCCACTTTTGTCGTGGGTGTCAACGTAAACAACCAGGGTTGCCCCGTTTTTTCGTAAATAACTTCGTATTTAAAAGGATCCCCTTGTATCTCAATCCTAGCGTCATTCCACGCCATGTTATAGAGCAATTGATGCTTCAACTCTGAGGTATCGTATTCATCAGGCAACTGCTGCCAACTCTTCCCATCAAAATTGTTCAACACTAAGCCACGCCAATACAACTCATCCGATTGAGGCACTCGTCCCTCAAAACTTGCTCTAAATGCTAATTCATCTGACTTGCTAAGGTTGGCGATATCCCCCGGTGCCATGCTATCGGTAATACCCGTTTTTGCATGACTTTCAAAACTCGGGATTGACCAGAGTGGAGAAAACCTCGGCATGAAAATAAACACTAGCACCATCAGTGGCAGACACTGAAACAGCATCATCGACGCCATTTTCAAACTGGAACGAGTTGCGTACCGACTTATTTGCTGTGCGGGCGACTGTTGATTCGCAATTAAAGCACCGGTCAGGATGATTAATGAGATAACGCCGTAGGCTCCAGCAGGGATTGATTGGCTGAATAGAAAACTAATCGCAACCAGGAAAAAGCCGATAAAAACGACGACCAAGGCATCGCGTTGTCGAACTGCTTCCAATGACTTGAAGGCAAAGCCAAGCAATAACAATGACACCATCGTATCAAGCGATAACAAGGTCATCCCACTAAGCAACACGCCAGCGATTCCCAAGGCAACCACTAACAGCCGAACGAATAATTTAGGTTGGGCAGACTCACCTTTAAGCACACGAAAGCGCCAATAAGAAGAGATCAACATCACCGGTATTAACCATATTGGCAGGTAAAAGGCGAAGGGCAGCATCACGACCAATTGTGCGGCTAACAACCACACCATGCCACGATAGGTTACCTGCTGCGATATGGCATAATGATTAGCCAACATAGGAGGCCTCAGCTTGCGGCAAGCCGTAAAGTGCTAATGCAGTAAGACAGCGGACTTTGTGCGCCTCCCCTTTGTCTGGAAGTATTTCTTTACCGGGGATTCTGAGTCCAAACTGTTTTTGAGCCTCATGAAACGCTAGGATCATTGCAGACAGGTGCGACAAACGAGACTCTGTGCCTGAGATATTGAGGCTTTGCCAGTCTAGCCAAAGGTCGTGACTTTCGTAATCAACAAAGGATTTGGTGTAAAGGTCGCCGGTTTTGGCATATTGACCCCAGTGAATATGCTTTGGCGAATCTCCCGCTTGGTACTCACGGGTTCCTGCAAAATCACTCGCTCCACCCGCTATTTCCTTACCTTCGCTGGTTTCATCATCCAAGCTTTGCTTGTCGGAGTGCTGTGACTTCTCAATCGGTTCAGGGTAAACGATTCCTTGAATATCCATCGATGCGTAAGACCAAGCAGTATTGAGACCTGTTGGAAAGCGTGTGAAGACATCAATTCGGGGGGGCGTAAAGCGACCGCGCTTATCGCTACTATGCGATAACTTAATGCGGGTTGACTGTTCTTCCTGAAGATTGAGCTCAACCAGATCTTCGTTTTTCCATCCAAAATAGATCGCTGATTTACGTTGTTTTACAGGTCTCGTGACTTCAAGTTCCAGCACCATTTTTTCGCCAGCAAAGCAGGGCTCCGCCGAGATTGCCTTAATTGTTAGGCCAGATAAATTGCGGTAGGTGTAAAAAATATTGATCACAAGCAGCGCTATCAACCAAAAACAGACGATGTAAACCAGTGAGTTCTGAAAGTTGATACCCAGTAGAAATAACAAAACAATAATGACCATCAAGCCCATGCTTATTTTGCTCGGTAAGATAAATATCTTCTTCTGCGTCAGGGTGATTTCTTTGGCGGGAGGTAGTCGCCGATTAATCCACTGTTGAAAGTTAAACACGCACTCCCCCGACCACGTCGACCGTATTCAAAATATGTCTGGCAAGCTGATTACCCTGAGTTTCGCGTCGCCCAACAATGCGGTGCCCAGCGACCGCCACAAAGACTGCCTGGACATCTTCAGGTAGCACATGATCACGCCCTTGGATCAAAGCCCAGCTTTGTGCGCTGCGCACTAATGCCATTGAGCCTCGAGGCGACAGACCGAGTAAAGCAAGCTCTTCTTCTCGTGTTTGCCCTACTAATCGTTGAACATAATCCAGCAAGGCATCGGTCATTTTAATTTTCGGCACGCGTGCCTGAATTGCCCGTAGCTGATCCCGACTAATGCAGCACTGCATTGCTTCCAGCGAGCCACGTCCATGCCTGCCTTTCAACAACTCCCGCTCTGCTGCCTGATCGGGATAGCCCAATGAAACACGCAGTAAAAACCGGTCTAACTGGGACTCTGGCAGTGGAAACGTACCGGACTGGCTTTGTGGGTTTTGTGTGGCGATAACAAAAAATGGATCAGGCAAGTGATGACTTTCGCCGTCAATACTTACCTGCCGCTCCTCCATCGCTTCCAGTAAAGCGCTCTGCGCTCTTGGCGTGGCACGGTTCAATTCATCAGCCAGAAAAATATCACTAAAGATCGGGCCGGCGCGGAAATTAAACTCACTGGTTTTAGCATCAAAAACGGTTGCACCAACCACATCGGCTGGCAGCAGGTCACTGGTAAACTGCACACGCTTATAGTCGAGGCCGAACACATTTGACAAGCCGTGTGCCAGGGTAGTCTTACCCATACCCGGCAAGTCTTCTAGCAATAAATGACCGCCAGCTAATAATGCGGTGAGAGCAAGTCTTACTTGGTTCGATTTCCCTAGAATCACATGATTCAACTGGGAGGAGGCGAGGTTAATTAACTCTTGGGCAGATTGAGTCACAGTGGTCTCTCAGGGGTTAAGTTATTTTTTCTTGTTCAACAACTCTAAAATACAAACCACGCAAATTCAAAATGATCCGCGCAACGGTTGTTTTCGGGTATAAATTACCGATAAGAGGTCTGAGCTTGATCGAAACAGTGGCTCAGAAGCTTTTACAAATGCTGCTTAAATTTCCTTTTGACATTGACCCACCCACAAACTAATAATCCTTGCTGCAAACAAGTCAATGGAAACCCGCGCATGAGTCGTTCCTCCTATTTACAAGCCGATACAATCGCCCTGCACTCTGGTTATCAACCGGAAAGTGATCATGGTTCGCGAGCTGTCCCAATCTACCAAACTACTTCCTATGTATTTGACGATGTGAGCCAAGCCTCTTCGTTATTTAATGTGGAGCAAGGTGGGCACATTTACAGCCGCATAACGAATCCTACGGTGGCCGTTTTAGAGCAACGTATTGCCGCACTAGAAGGCGGAAGTGGCGCGATCTGTACCGCCTCAGGCATGAGTGCGTTGTACATGACGTTTACGACGCTTTGTTCGGCTGGTGATCACATCATCTCTGCAGCGCAGATTTACGGTTCAACGGCGACTTTGTTACGTCACACGCTTAAGCGTTTTGGTATTGATTGCACCTTCGTGTCAATTAACGATCAAGATGCTGTGAAAGCTGCGATTCAAGACAATACTAAAATGGTGTTTTGTGAGTCTATTGGTAATCCCGGACTTGAGGTTTCAGATCTCGATGCGATCTGTGCAACGGCACATGAAGCCGGTATTCCGGTTGTCATCGATGCGACTTTTGCAACGCCAAGCCTAAATCGTCCAATCGAGCATGGGGTGAATGTTGTTGTTCACTCAGCTACTAAATGGATGGGCGGACACGGTGTCGCCGTCGGTGGTGTGGTGGTTGATGGTGGTAATTTTGACTGGGAAAAGAGTGGCCGTTTTCCTGAGTTAACTGAGCCTTATGCTCCATTTCACGGCATGAAGTTCTGGGAAGAATTTGGCCCTGCCGCATTAGCAATGAAAATGCGCGCCGAGTCCATGCGTGACTTAGGCGCTGCGATGAGCCCTAACAACGCCTTCTTATTACTACAAGGCATCGAAACACTGTCACTACGAATGAAGCAGCACGTGGCCAATGCGCATGGCTTAATGAATTGGTTACTTGAGCAAGAAAATGTGTCTTGGGTTAATCACCCAGATTTAGAAACCAATAACACTCATGATGTTGCTAAACGCCTATTTAAGAAAGGTGCAGGCTCGATGGTTTGTTTTGGTATTCAAGGCGGACGCATTGCCGGCGCAGCATTTATCGATGCCTTACAGCTCGGCTCTAACCTAGCTAACGTCGGTGACTCTCGTACCTTAGTATTACACCCTGGCAGCACGACTCACTCACGTTTATCACCTGAGCAAATGGTCGCCGCCGGAATCAGTGAAGATATGATTCGTGTGTCGGTGGGTATCGAAGATATCAAAGATATTAAAGCGGACTTTGCCAACGGCTTAAGAGCAGCGAAACGTGCGGTGGAACGTGCGATTGAACGTTCGGCGGAGGCAAGCTAATGGAATTACAAGTTAACG
>CALAJG010000120.1 GCA_937923375.1 uncultured Leucothrix sp. | reverse complement strand
ATCCAGCTGCGCTTCGGTCAGAATGCACTCATACTCAACCTCGCCCACTTCCTCCACCACCGGCACAGGGTTTTCTTCAGGAGAGGGCTCACTTAGTGTCGTGATGGCCTCAGGGTTGGCTTCGGTCAGTCGTGCTAAGCGCGTGCGCATACCTTGCTCGGTGTATAGCTCTGCTAGGCGCTGGGTATTTTCTTTGCTGAAACTTAAAGACTCGCCAGAGCAATTTAAGTCGAGATCGCATTTAATCGTCACCAGCTCATAAGAGAGCGGCAAACGTGGGATAGCTTCGCGTAAATATTCCCCGACCTTGCCTTTGAAACTGTCAGCATTGGCAATGATATTATCGAGCGTCCCATATTCGGCTAGCCATTTTACGGCTGTTTTTGGACCCACTTTATCGACGCCGGGAATGTTGTCGACCTTATCACCCATCAATGTCAGGTAGTCTTTGATCTGGTCAGGTCTTACACCATATTTATCAATAACCCCTTGAATGTCATGGAAGCTATTGGACATGGTATTGATCAGACTAACCCGCTCATTGACTAGCTGGGCCATATCTTTATCGCCCGTCGAGATGATCACATCACCGTCGTAACCCGTCGCTAGCGTGCCAATCACGTCGTCCGCCTCAACATCAGGGATCACTAGCATGGGGTAACCCTGTGCCAACACGATTTCGTGCAGCGGCTCTATTTGGTAGCGTAACTCCTCCGGCATTGGGGGTCGAGTCGCTTTGTATTCTGGGAATAGGTCGTTGCGGAAGGTCTTTCCTTTAGCGTCAAACACTACCGCCATGTGCTCGGGTTCGTAGGTTTTTCGCAAACTGTCGAGCATATTTAACACGCCATGAATTGCATTGGTTTGGTTACCCTGCGGGTTGGTGAGGGTGTTAGGCAAGCCAAAGAATGCACGAAACAGATAGGAGGAACCATCAACGAGAATGAGCGGCTTTTTGGGATTTTTATCTGTCATGGTTGTTTGGTATAATTGCTGCGAATAATAAACCGAGTATAAGCGATGTCCGCACAAGTAACAGCCCCTGTTCTTCCTGAGATTATCTATCCTGCGACGGCGAAAATTGAATCACTGCGTCCGGTCTACTCTCCTGAGCAAAAAGTGAAAGTAAAAGCCAAGATCAAGAAATTGCTCAAAGAGCAGGATGCGGTCCTGATTGCTCATTATTATGTAGACCGTGAACTACAGGAGCTGGCAGAAGAAACGGGTGGGTATGTGTCTGATTCTCTGGACATGGCAAAGTTTGGTAACGAGCACTCCGCTAAGACACTGATTGTCGCTGGTGTCCGCTTTATGGGTGAAACGGCAAAAATTCTGAACCCTGAAAAACGCGTGCTGATGCCAACCCTTGAAGCGGAGTGTTCGCTGGATTTGAGTTGTAAAATCGAGGATTTTGGTCCGTTTTGTGATGAACATCCCGATCACACAGTGGTGGTTTACGCCAATACCAGCGCGGCCGTTAAAGCGCGAGCTGACTATGTTGTCACGTCGGGTATCGCTTTAGATTTGGTTTCATGGCTGGCTGATCAGGGAAAAAAGATTTTGTGGGCACCCGATCGGCACCTAGGTAACTACATTCAACGTGCCGCTCAAGTTGAGATGATTCGCTGGCAGGGCGCTTGCATCGTACATGACGAATTCAAATCCCGGGCGTTGGGGGCTGCTATTGAAAAATATCCCGATGCGGCGGTATTAGTACACCCTGAGTCACCTACTGATGTAATTGCACTGGCTGATGTCGTTGGTTCCACTACACAAATTATCAATGCTGCGAAGAACCTTCCAAACAAGCAGTTCATCGTTGCGACAGATAAAGGCATTTTCTACAAAATGAAAAAGGCCGCACCAGATAAAGAATTCATTGAAGCACCCACTAACGGAGCGGGCGGTACGTGTAAAAGCTGTGCGCATTGTCCTTGGATGGCAATGAACGGTCTGGATAACCTGCTGTCTGTATTGGAAAAAGGAAATAATGAAATCTTTGTGGATGAGGCGGTACGTATCAAAGCATTACGTTCTACGCAAAGAATGTTAGACTTCGCTCGCGATCGTGATGCAGGCAAATTAGATGGGTAGTGTCGACTCGCTAAATGGCTGTTGAGATAATTGAAAATAATGGGAAAGAGTGCATTGTAATGACCTGATGGAATCAGGCTAACTGCATGATTAAAGGAATAATAACTAAATGCGTTTACTAAAAGATATCCTTCTTTATCTGTTTTTTTTCGGCATGCTCGGTTTCGCCGCGCTGTCCTACTCATTGCTGTCAAAAAGTAAAGAAGTGACCCGCACCTCCATGACAATACCCAGCGGCCAAACAATAGGCTCTGCATCTTCAAACGGAACGAATGGCTCGACAGCTAAAGTCTCTGAGCCTGTCACTGGTATTATTGATCGCAGCGGTGGTACGTCTTTACCGGATGATTTAAAAGCGCCAAAAGACAGCCTGCCTAAAGTCACTCCGATTGAGGGCGACGCTACTGGTTTTAAGCGCGCAGGCAAGATTATGGGGATCAATACGGCTGACGTTAAAGAAGACACCTCGAGTGTGCAGTTTGTTAATATTTTTAAGTCTGCTATCCCATTTTATGAAACCTCGCCTTGGGGTAGTGGTAAAGATGTTGTCTATGATGCAAACGGTTGGCCGAAAGACCTGAAAGGTGGCCAGGCGCTCACTAAGTTTCTAAATCGCTTGCCAGCGGGAACCGTTCCTGATGGTTTTTATACCGTGCTCTATGATGGAAAAGGCACTATGCACTATGGTAATGATGCCTCACTGGTAGCGCATCGTTCCGGTATGGACATTATTGAAATTAAAGCGGGCGAAGACAAAATTTTAAACGCGTCTTTGAGCATTAAGGAAACAGACCCGTCGAACTATATTCGCAACATCAAAGTTCTGCTACCGGGTGGAATTTGCAATGGCAATCCGTACATTCGAGTGGATGATGAAACTGAGTGTGAATCAGGACAATTCTTGTCTTTTGCTAAGCACCACAAAACGGTTCGTTATAACCCAGATTATCTGAATTTTATTAAGGATTTTCAGGTGATTCGCTTTATGAATATGAGCGGGATGACACGAAACCCGGTGCAGAAATGGGCAGATCGTCATCATCCGGATGAAGCGACCTGGGGTGGCCGTGAAGGGACTTATTCACGTGGAGCGCCGGTTGAGGTTATGGTGGATATAGCGAATAGTGTTAACTCGGATGCTTGGTTCTCCATGCCGTATCAGGCTAGTGATGACTACATTAAAAAGTTTGCTGAAGTAGTCAGTAGTTCTCTCAAGCCGGGATTGAAAGCTTATATTGAGTACAGTAACGAAATCTGGAATCCAATATTTGTACACCATGATTATGCGATTAATCAGGGCCTTAAGTTGGGCTTGGATAAGGACAAAAATGTCGCGCGTACCAAGTATCATTCCTATCGGAGTGTGCAAGTATTTGATATTTGGGAAGAAGTATTTGGTGGCACGGATCGATTAGTCCGGGTGATGGGGGCATGGACCAGTAATCCTAAGATGTCGAATGATATTTTAAGCTACAAGGATGCGTTCAAAAAAACCGATGCGCTGGCGGTTGCGCCTTACTTTGGTGCCACTATCAAAGAGATTCAGCGTGCTAAGAATGTTGATGATATTTTCAGAGCGATTGACAACAAGCGTTCCAAAAAAGGGTTTGCTGCCAGTGTTCGTCAAATGAAACAACAGGCTAAAGTGGCAGAGGTATTTAACGTTGACTTGGTTGCCTATGAGGGTGGACAGCATTTAGTGGATTGGAACACACGTAAAGCTGATGACGGCAATAATAAACTGTTGTACGCGGCAAATCGTGATCGCCGTATGGGCGAGCTCTATAAAAAGTACCTGAAAGAGTGGGAGAAAGCAGGTGGCAAGCTGTTTGTGCAATTCAGCGCGCCTAGAATTTACAGTTGGTATGGAAGCTGGGGTATCAAAGAATATATCTCTCAGGCTCGTTCTGAGGCACCTAAGTATGATGCCATTCTAAGCTACATGGAGAATAAGGCAGGTATCACGCCAAAAGCGGAAGCTGCGGCTCAGATGAATACGGTAACGGCGCAGCAGGGTGTTGCCTTAACTAAGGTTCAGTCGCCTGATCAGATATGGTCGCTGGATGATTATTGGCCTATCTATTTACCAAACCGAGATCCATCCAAACCTTCAGCGATTGCCGGTAAGTGGCAAGCGTATTGGGATGATCGCAATTTGTATCTGGGAGTTTCGGTCAAAGATGACAAAGTAGAGAAAGGTGA
>CALAJG010000119.1 GCA_937923375.1 uncultured Leucothrix sp. | reverse complement strand
GATACCAATCTTTCACATACCGTCTTGAGTTATCGAAACGCTTATAGAGATGTAGATGCGCTGGCGGTTGCCCCTTATTTCTATGTGGGACAGGAGCGCATGCGACATATTCATAGTGTCGGTCATGTTTTCCGACAACTAGAAGCGCCAGACAATCGTTACTCGATTCCAAATACCTTGGCAAAAGTCAAACAACAGGCCGGTATTGCAGAGAGTTACGGTGTTGATTTGATTGCTTATGAGGGTGGGCAGCATTTCGTTCACAGTAAAACGCATTCCGTCACCTCTGGTGCTACACCGCATTTGATTCAAGCAAATAGACACCCGCACATGGCGACGTTATATAACCGCTTGTTACAGGGTTGGAAGCAAGCCGGTGGTAAGCTTTTTGTAGCTTTCTCCGCTCCTCGTCCTTACACATGGCATGGTAGCTGGGGAGTCAAAGAGTACATCAATCAGCCAACTAACCAGACACCAAAGTATCGTGCTTTAATGGGCTTTGCTCGGGGTAATCCGTGCTGGTGGTCTGCTTGCCGGTCGACCGTTGTTAAGCGACTACCTAAGCCACTAAACGTTGCTCAAGTGGGTAATCCTGAAGATGGTCCGGATTTACAGAAACCCCAAACAGTGCGCATTCGGAAACAAGGTAAATCCAGGAATGGTATTAAGTTTGCGGCGTCTAATCGCATCGGTAGTTTAATCAACGGAACCATTCAGGGGCATCGTGATTTGTCGGGAACCTGGCGCTCTAGCTGGGATGATCAGAATCTATATGTGAAGGTCAACATTACCGATGACCGACATGTTAAAGACTCACAGAACGCTTGGGCTGATGATTCAATTGAGATTTATATCGATGCCGATGGTAGCCGTAAGAGTCGTTACGATGGCTGGAACGACTTCCAGTTGACCTATCGCTTGTACGACCAACGTTTAACGGTGGGTGGAAAGACTCCTAAGAACAAGATCCATGCGGTTAAGCACAAGATGGTCAAACTTGCCAATGGTTATCAGTTGGAAACGACTATCCCCTGGAGTACGTTAAATGTACGTCCTAAACATGGGCATGTGGTTGGCTTCGATATTCAGGTCAATGATGATGACAGTGGTAATCAGCGTGATAGCAAACTAGCTTGGAACGCAAAAACTGATCAGGCTTGGAAAAACCCTCGCATGTTTGGGAGAATGATTCTCACTAATTAACATTTTACAATTTACACATCAATGTCCGGCAGCAGCGTCTTATGACTAACTGCTTTCGGACATTTTAGCACCCCCATATATACTAATAAGAAAAATGGAAGTGTATGAAAAACTCAACTCATTTATCCAGTGCAACAACCCTATTCTATTTGGTGCTGTCGGTCATTACTCTATTACCGCAGGTTAGTAAGGCTGAACTGTTGTTGCCGACACATCAATACGCAAATCAAACATCTCCTCTGGGTATCAATACTAATGAGGCCATGGAGGTTGACTCCAGCTTGCCTTTTGTTGATTTATTTCGCTTTGCATTACCATTCGAAGAAGCTAGGCCTTGGTTGACCAAAGGCAATATCGTATACGATGCAAACGGTTGGCCTAAGCAGCTAAATGGAGGGAAGGCAGGCACACGCTTTCTCAGTCATATTCCAGCCAAAGCTTTACCTGACGGCATCTATACAGTTCGCTATGAGGGACAAGGTGAAATCCGCTATGGAGGTGGCGCAAAATTAATCAGTAGACTGCCCGATCGGGATTTAATTCGATTTCAGCCGCTGCCTAACAATACCGTAACGGCAACTCTGACGATTGAGAAATCAAACCCAGCGAACTATCTGAGAAATATTCGAGTACTAATGACGGGGGGCATTTGTGCAAATAACCCGATGTATACCGTTCATGAGCCTAATGTTTGTCGTGATCACCCTTTTATGTCCTTTGCAGATCATTATCGGCAAATCATTTTTAATCCGGATTACCTGAACTTTATGAAAGACTTCAAGGTGGTTCGTTTTATGAATATGGCGGGCATTACCCGCAACAACATTACGCACTGGGGTGATCGTCCCAAGATGACTGAAGCGACTTGGGGCGGTAAGGAAGGTAATCGAGGTGTTCCCGTCGAGATAATGGTGGAGTTGGCTAATCAGTTAAATGTGAACCCTTGGTTTAATGTACCGCATGCCGCAAATGATGATTATATCGTTAACTTCGCACGTTACGTGAATCAGCGTTTAAAGCCCTCACTCAAGGTGTATTTGGAATATACCAATGAGTCATGGAACAATGTGTTTGTGCCTCAGGCTGAACACATGAAGCAAAATGGTGTCCGCAGGAAGTTAGATAAGAACCGGCGTGTTGCGGGCTTTAAATATTACTCGATGCAAAGTGTGCATGTGTTCCGGCAGTGGGAAAAAGTATTTGGTGGTACCAGCCGTCTGGTTCGTGTTTTGGGTGGTTTGACTACTGATATTAATATGAGTGAAACCATTCTCGCGTATCGCAAGGCGTTCCAGCATGTTGATGCCTTAGCCATAGCGCCCTATTTTTATATTGCTCAGGATCAATTAGGCCGGGTTAATAGTGTGGATAGCGTGTTCAGACTTCTGAGTGAACCAAATAATCGCTATTCGATTAACAATCTACTCAAAGTGATTCGCAGGCAGGCGCAACTAGCTAAAGCCTATGGTGTTGATCTGGTTGCCTATGAAGGTGGTCAGCACTTGGTTGATCACAAAACACATAAACTAACTGAAGGCGCTACGCCACACTTGGTTGCAGCCAACCGTGATGCACGCATGGCTCGTGAGTATTACCGCTTTTTGTCGGGCTGGAAGGAAGCAGGTGGCAATTTGTTTATCGCATTTTCCGCACCACGGCCACATACCTGGCACGGTAGTTGGGGCATCAAAGAGTATATCAACCAAGCTGCGAGAGAAACGCCAAAGTATCAAGCGCTACTAGCATTTAAACGCGGACAACGTTGCTGGTGGAAAGGCTGTGAAACGGGGCAATCTGTCAGTCGGCCCAAGCCTATTTTCATTCCAACACATCTGTCTACTGGTCAAAAACCGGTTTCACAGAAGCCGATTTCTGTACCAATATATCGTCAGGCTGAAGGTATACATAAAGCAAAACCAAACAGAATTGGTCATCTTATCACTGGCACTATCAATAATGCACAAGACCTGTCAGCCAGCTGGCGGTCTTCTTGGGACAAACAAGGTTTGAACCTTTGGGTAGGCATCAAGGATGATCTCCATGTTAGAGATTCGGCTCAGGCATGGTCGGATGACTCGATTGAAATCTATATTGATGCAGACAGCAGCCGGACTGAAACTTTTGACGGTCAAAATGATTTTCAATTAACCTTCCGTATGAAAGACCAAACGGTTGCTATCGGCAAAAGCTCGCCCGTGCGTAACACCCGTTTGATCCGACATACCATGACCAAAACGACTAATGGTTATCGTTTGGAAGCGAGTATTCCCTGGGCGATGTTAGGCGTCTGGCCAAAACCCGGTATGCAGATCGGTTTTGATATACAAATTAATGATGATGATAATGGAGACCAACGCGACGCTAAGATTTCCTGGAACGCTAAATTAGACGAAGCATGGAAAAACCCTAGGTTATTTGGGGAATTAGTGATCAAAAACTAAAATATTTATGCTTTTCATGAAGTTATTAGTCATCAGAATTGAACATTTTCTCGATTTAAACTACTTTACTGGGGTGGGTTGATTAGTTTGTTATCTGCTCACTTTTTTTAACTAGATATGGGAAGTCATTATGGAAGCTTTATTACCCTGGATTATTCAGTTAGTAAGTGGTGCTGTTGGTGGAAATGTTATCGGTTCGATATTCAAGAATATATCGCTTGGCGGACTGGGTAACTCCATCGCAGGTATCGTCGGTGGTGGTATCGGCGGACAACTACTTGGCATGCTAGGTATGGGCATGGGCGGCGGCGGTATGGACGCTGCTGGCATCCTAGGTACCGTCGCGAGTAGTGCTGTTGGTGGTGGTGTGCTAATGACCGTCATCGGCTTTGTTCGCCGTCTAATCGGTAAGTAATATTGCTATAGACTCCAAGCCCGTTCATAGGGTTAACTGTGAACGGGTTGCAATTCAACCCGTATTCTCCGCCGTTTCAACTGCCAACCATTCAAGATGTTCCACGAGCTGTGGGAAAAATGACTTAAACGTCTTCTCAATTACATCGTATTGATTCAATACTTCGCTAAAAGCCTGATCTAAATTATTGTTAAAGCGAATCCTCTCGCTGATTGATATGAGTGTTTTCTCTACCGTTTCTAACTCTATATAACCAGCTAACCAGCCGTGTTTGGCCATTCCTCTCAAACGATTCTTCATCAGATCCGGCATGTATTGTTCTGCTTCTGACAGCTGCCGATGCGCACGTTCGGTAAACTCGGTAAGTTCCAGATCATGGTAATCCTGCCACGATTTGGCCAACATATGATCAAAACTTACGTCTAGCATGATAGGTACAAAGCGACGAAATGCAGGATCGAACTCAGTTCTCAGCTTTATGATGCTGGGGTGACTATCAGTAAATTTATCGGTTGCCTTGTGATTTTCAACGCCCCTGAGTATTGCCTCAGGCTGTACAGACAAATCGGCTTGCTTAAGAAAGTCAGCCATTAAATTACCTGTTTTAGATAATCCATTGTCCTGCGATAAATATAGGTGCGCTAGGTAATTCACCAGCACTGTCCGGTCGATTTAGCTTGCATAAAATTCATCAAGGGTTGCGATGAAGGTGTCTAACTCATCTTTAGGTAAGGCATTGATGCCTGCAGCAGCTTTACGACCGCCTCCAGATGGGAACTGACGGCAAATTTCATCTGCACCCGTTTTATTATTCAATGGTGCGCGTACACTAACCAAATAATTGCCGTCAGCTTTTTCAGTGATTACAGCATGTGCCCGATTGGGTGATTGATTTGCCAGAGAATTACCGTAAACACCGCTAACCCGACGTGCCCAAGCCGCGTTCGGCAGCATATAAGCCGCACTGGCAGGCGTTTCATGTGCGGGAGAAATGTGTTCTGCACTCTTCATATCTTGCAAATAGCCCTGCTCTAACTTGTCGAAAGTTGCTCTGCCTCCTTCAAAGAATTCAAAGGGTGATGCAAAGTCTTTCATGGCCATAAACAGTGAGTCCGGAGCGAAATGCAGATCCTCAACCGTGGCACCATAGCCATTGTAATTAATGTAGATACCCAACTTTTCCAACTGCTCTGTTTGCCCTTGATCTAAGCCACTAGCCTGGCTTAATGCTTCGCCGACCTTTTTTAGATTATCGCCAAATGCACCAACAATAGCCCAATGTTGGAAGGCACCTTTTAGGTGTAGATTTACCAATGTGCTGGTGCAGCAGTCGGCAGCCATATTGATGCTAGCGAATAAATTTTCATGGGTGAACTCATCACCACCCGCAAAGTGATGGTCAAAATAACTAACCTGAGCCCCCTGCTTCAGGACATTCTCCAACCCTTTTCGATTGCCATCCATTGAAATATCTAAAACCGTAATGATATCGCCTGCGTCAGCACTTACACTATTGAGCAGCTTGTTATCACGTTTTACGCCAGTTACTAAAATACTTTCTACAGGTTCAGCGTTACGTAGTTGAAGCAACGCGCAGATGCCATCTGCATCGCCATTAAAGACATCGATATATTTCATATGATCCTAACAGTCAGGGTAAGTTTATTTGTGGTCATTGCTGTACCTTAGACGTTGAGTTCGACTTGTTATGATTTTCCTCAACTAAGCAACAGCTAACCTATCGTATAATGATGCCAGAAATCGATGATCCAGAATAGTGAAGGCATCAATCAAAGTCTCATTAAGAATTTAGCTTACATCAAGCAATCTGCTATTATCAGCAGCGATTATCGTGCAAGCATGATATCAGCAGATAATCATTCGAAACTATCTTCACATCTGAGAATTCTGTTAACCGATGCCTGGTCTAAATCCACAACAACAAGCGGCCGTCGAGCACATTGGGTCTCCCTTATTAGTACTTGCGGGTGCTGGTAGTGGTAAAACGCGCGTGATCACTGAAAAGATTGCTTGGTTGATTCGCAAAGCGGGCATTCCAGGCCGACACATCGCGGCGATTACCTTTACAAACAAGGCGTCGCGAGAAATGCGTGAGCGGGCTTCTCAGTTACTCAGCAAAGATGAGGCTCGTGGGCTAACGGTAGCAACGTTTCATAATCTCGGCTTACAGATTATTCGTAAAGAATACAAATTGTTGGGCTATAAATCCGGTTTCAGTATTCTGGATGCTCAAGACACTGGCACTATTATAAAAGAGCTGATGCTACGAGATGATGAGGCTGCAGACCCGGATGATGACAGCCGATGGATTATTTCACGTTGGAAAAACGATTTTATCTCGCCTAAAAAAGCGCTTGAAATTGCTACTACCCCCCAAGAACTATTGGCTGCCAAGGTGTATCAGCGTTACCAAAGACAGCTCAAAGCCTACAATGCACTGGATTTTGATGATCTCATTGTGTTACCTGTTCAGTTATTTGACGATGACAATGAGGTGTTATTGAGATGGCAAAATAAGCTTCGTTATCTGTTAGTAGACGAATATCAGGATACTAATACCTGCCAGTATCGCATGGTTCAACAACTCGCGGGAATCCGCTCAGAACTGACCGTGGTTGGCGATGACGATCAGTCAATCTACGCTTGGCGAGGTGCGCGTCCTGAAAATATCAATCAGTTACAAAAAGATTATCCGAACCTAAAACTGGTCAAACTAGAACAAAACTACCGTTCGACTTCAAGCATTCTTGAAAGTGCCAACCACTTGATTGGCAATAACCCACACCTGTTTGAAAAGAAGCTATGGAGTGCGTTGGGTAGTGGCCGTAAAATTAAAATTTTACCTTGTCGTACCGCTGAGCATGAAATCGAAAAAGTGATTACTGAACTGATGAAACATCACTTTTTAGACAAGGCACCGCACGGTGACTTTGCTGTTCTCTATCGAAGCAACCATCAGAGCCGGTTATTTGAACGTTATCTTAGGCAGAATGATATTCCGTATAAGATTAGCGGTGGCATCTCGTTTTTCTCGCGACCGGAAGTCAAAGATACTATTGCTTACATCAGGTTGATCTCAAACACAGCGGATGATGCGGCTTTTCTTCGCATAGTCAACACACCGAAGCGTTCGATTGGCGCCAGCACCCTCGAAAAATTGGGTGACTATGCCAATGAACGGGAGATCAGCCTATTTGCCGCATCAACCGAAATGGGTTTAGCCTCGCAGCTTAGTGAAGGTGGACGGGCGCGATTGGCGACTTTTTGCCATTGGATTAACGAACTTTCATTTGCCTCGCGAGAGGAAGAGCCCCATAGGATTGTTGAACGTCTGATTACTGATATTGCCTATTATGAGTATCTGCAAACCACCAGTAATTCGCCGAAAATGGCAGAACGTCGCATGGAGAATGTTCAAGAGGTTATCGACTGGATCAAGCGGCTCTACAATGAAGGACAAGGTGATCATCAAGACTTAGCTGATATCGTTGCACATATGAGCTTAATGGATATCCTTGAGCGCAACAAAGAGGACGATGACTCTGATGCGGTCAGCCTAATGACCCTGCACACCTCAAAAGGATTAGAATTCCCCTATGTGTTTTTAGTGGGAATGGAGGAGGATGTTCTGCCTCATGCTAACTCGATTGAAGACAACAATGGCCTAGAGGAAGAGAGACGCTTGGCGTATGTTGGAATAACACGTGCAAAAAAACAGTTAACCATTACTTTTGCTAAGACTCGCAACAAGTTTGGCGAGAAAATCACCTGCGAACCCAGCCGCTTTTTGGACGAACTCCCCCCAGAGCATATTGAATGGGATGGCCGGGTAGTTAAGTCAGCAAAAGAACATAAAGAAACAGCGAAGAGCTATATTGATAATCTGCAGGATATGTTGGGCGACTAACCGTTGTATCTGAATACTCTTAAGCCACGTAAAGAAATCATGTATGGCAACCAGACAACATTAACGGGATATGCGCTATGGCACGACAAAAAGTCACCTTCAGAAATGATCAGGGCATTGAGCTTGCTGGATTGTTAGAAACACCTGCTGATCGCTCAGAGGTCAGGAGTTATGCCCTATTCGCACATTGTTTTACCTGTGGTAAAGATATCGCAGCAGCTTCACGTATTGCTCGTGCACTGACAAAATTCGGCATCGCGGTGTTCCGCTTTGATTTTACAGGTTTGGGCAATAGCGACGGTGATTTTGGCAATACTAATTTTTCATCTAATGTTGATGATTTGTTAGCTGCTTACAAGATGATGGAGCGAGACTTTGCGGCTCCACAGCTGTTAGTCGGTCATAGTTTAGGCGGTGCTGCAGTATTAAGTGCTGCCGATCGGATGCCGCTAGTCAAAGCAATATCGACTATAGGTTCCCCTGCCACCGCTGATCATGTGCAGCATCTGTTTCATTGTTCTATGCAAGACCTTGAAGACAATGGCAAAGCGGAAGTGAGCATAGGGTTACGCAAGTTTACCATCCAAAAACAGCTCATTGATGACCTTAAGCAGCATGCTGATACCGATCATATTGCTCGTCTCAGACGTCCTTTGATGGTGTTTCATTCACCAATTGATAAGATAGTGCCGGTTGCAGAAGCGGCAAAAATCTTCATTGCAGCGAAGCATCCTAAAAGCTACATCTCATTGGATGATGCGGATCATCTATTAATTAATGCAAAGGATGCCGAGTTTGTCGCTCAAACATTGGCGGTGTGGGCAGATCGCTATATTGATGAGCTTTCTAGCGAAAAGGCGGTATCAACTGAAGATTTAGCAGATAGAGCAACAACGTTAGAATCAAAAACGCCCCACGCCCTTAACGAAGGTGAAGTGTTGGTTACCGAAAAAGACAGAAAGTTTTTACGTGGTTTGTTTACAGCAGATCATGCTCAGCTGTCAGATGAGCCAACCAGCTATGGTGGTTCCAACCTTGGCCCAACTCCTTACGATTTATTACTTATGGCATTGGGGTCTTGTACCTCCATGACCATTCGGATGTATGCTAACCACAAAAAACTGGCGTTGGATGATGTAAAAATTCGCCTGAATCATGAACGCATCCACTCCGACGACTGTTCAGACTGTGAAGGTTTGACCGGTAAGATTGAAAAAATAACCCGAGAAATTGAATTGAAAGGTGACCTGACCGAAGCACAGCGAAAACGACTGATTGAAATAGCGGATCGTTGTCCGGTTCACCTAAGCTTAGAAAATGACCTGGTAGTACGAACGCATGAGGTTCCGTGGGCGGAGGCTTAGCTATAAGTCGTGCATAGCAAATTAAAGCTGTTTTTGCTTACCTAAATCAAGAAAGCTATGGATATAGGGAGTATCAATATCGATTTGCTTGAATGCTGCGTATAAAGTCTTATAAACGCCCTGTTTGCCTAATCCTAACGCTTTCAGCGGATGTTTTTCACAATAGATATTAGCCAGCCAGCGCGGCAGGGTCATCACTCCTCGCTGGCAAACCGTCAACTGCAACATCATCTCGATGGATTCTGTGAACTTTTGTGCCTTTGGACTGATGTGTGCGGGTATCAAAAACTCAGTGTAAATATCCAATCGTTCGATAGGTACTGGGAACAAAATTAAGGTTTGATCAGTGATCATTTGCGGTGTGCAAAACGTTTCTTTGGCCAGTGGATGGTCAGAAGCAACTAACAACACCAGTTCATAATCAAATAAAGGTTCAAAAATTAATGATGTGTTCTCAAAGGGGTCAGGAGTAATTAATAAATCCACTGAATGATTTAACAACCCCTCAACACCGGAAAATTGAAACTTCTGAATGATGTCCACATCCACATCGGGTGAGGCCAGGAGAAAATCGGCGATCACTCGCGTCAACCATTCATAACAAGGGTAGCATTCCACACCTATCCGCAAGTTGCCTTGGCGTCCTTCAGCATAGGCTTTCAACGTTTGCTCAGTGCGCTGAAGCACAGGCAAAACGCTCTGTGCCGATACCAATAGCTGCTCCCCAGCTTGTGTCAGGCGAAGCATGCGCCCTTCTTTTTGCCAGAGCTTAACTCCAAGCCTTTCCTCAAGATGCTTGATCTGATGCGATAGCGCAGATTGCGATAGATTAAGCGACGTAGCTGCTGCCGTAAGCGTTTTGAATTGGTGCAGCGCCAGAATAATTTGTAGGTGAGTGCGCTCAATCATCAATTAGTTTTCTGCATCAATAGATCTAAAACCATCATTATTCATCATTGATTGGTCAATGTAAACTTTTAGTGAGTTAAATAGAAGCGGCAATAAGGAATAGCAATGATCACAACCCACACACTTGGACAGATAGCAGATGTTAGTAACATTGCTAGCATTAGCAATGCAGTAAAAACTGATTGGTTAAGCTTGCATCATTCAAGTGTGATGGAGCAAGTGGCTTTTAATCATAAATTATTTGGTCTGGATGCTGTAAGTGCTGAAAAAACTCACTGTACCGAATGGTATGGATCCTGCGCTTTTTATGATTCCCTAAGTCCTGATGTTGCACTCAAGCCTGAATTAAACGCTGATGCACTACTCGGTCAGATTAAGCAGGCAACTGAAGCAGGCATCCAATACAAAGCGACCATTATTGGCCCCGTTAGTCTGTTACAAACGTTGCGTTTTGACAATGAGGCGCAGCAACTGCAATACCTTGATTTACTATTGCCGCTATATACCAAACTACTCACTAAACTCAGTGGGTGTAAATTATCATGGCTGCAGTTAGACGAACCAATGTTAACGCAACCCTTGAATCGGGAATGGCGACATGCCTACCGCGCAGGGTATTTCAAACTGCAGCGTTCACCCGTTAAGTTAATGGTTGCCGCGAGTCTTGGGGCACTTAACCAAAACATTCAACTTGCGTGCCAACTACCAGTCCAAGCGTTACACGTAGACGCTTTAGTGCCTAATCAAATGATGCGTGTGGTGGATTGGCTGCCGCGTCATAAGATTATTTCACTAGGCGTGATCGATGGTAAAGAGTTAGCTAAATCTGATTTGACTGGCTTACTGACTCGCTTGAAACCGGTTGCCAAACGTTTAAAAGAACGACTCTGGCTAGCGCCCAATGTAGCATTCGTTCACCTGCCTACAGAGCACAGCGATGCAACGCAGCAAAATGCCTTTGAAATGCAGAAAATTCGCGAGCTAACGTCATTGGCCGACGCGCTTAAAGAGGGTCGCTTTAAACAGCCAATTCGACTATTTCGAAGTCATGCGCCTGAGGATGTTAAACAGCCCACAGCTAAGGCTAAAGTTGCCTAAGAAGTAGATACAACAGTAGTCATCGAATCCTTTGCTTAAGAAAGTTCATGCAATGCCTTCATGGCTGCGTCGGCATTGTCAGTCGGAATCATAATATGATCGTGATGGAATGCTGCGATGACGTTGGCACTGATATTGTGTTCAGTCAATTTGGCAGCGACCGCCGCTGTCAGACCAACGGCCTCAAGGCTAGAGTGTACAGTAAGCGTGATCATCTTAAATGTGGCGTCAAATGTAATATTCTCGGCTTCTGCAGAGGCTTTAGGCAGAACCAATGACAAACCTTCCTGCTCGCGAAACGCCGTTACCGGATTTAAATGCGCATAGTCGCCGTACTCCCCAGCTAAGCTACAAAATACATATTCTTCAGAATGAAGTTGTGGAGCCATTGAAGCTAACAGTTGCTTGAGATCGGTAATTGGAGTCATTTGTATATCGTCAGATTGTTTGTTGAAAAGGGTATTTATTAGGAATATTTGACGTTAGTAGATAAAAAAGTAAGCCAAAATCTGCAATACAGCAAATGAAGCTAATCCAGCGAGAATATCATCTAACATGATGCCCAAGCCCCCATCAACATGTTGATCGGCCCATTCTATAGGCCACGGCTTTAGGATATCAAAAAGGCGAAACAGAATGAAACCAACAACAATCCAGACCCATCCTGGTGGTGCAGCGATCATGGTTACGAAATAGCCTGCAAACTCATCCCAGACGATGCCGCCATGATCGTGGACGCCGAGCATTTCAGAGGACTTACCACATATCCAGACACCAGCAATACAGATGGCAGCGGTTAGTAAGCTATAGCTTAAAAGGTCTAATGATTGGCACAATAAATATAACAGTACAGCAACAATAGTACCGGCTGTACCAGGGGCTTTCGGGGCTAAGCCGCTGCCAAAGCCGAAGGCTAGAAAGTGGACGGGAGAGCTGAGAATTGTCGATGCCTGTAGCTGCTTTTGGCTCATGGTATTCCTGCTTGTCTAACAAGGTTCTAATAGATATTTAAATTCGCCATAAAATATGGGATGCTTTAGGTCTTTGTTTGCTATGAAGCATTTTATGTTTTAAGTTAAACCTTTTTCCTTTTGGTTCGAAAGAAGTCTCTAATTTGTTTGCCACAGGATTCGGCTAAGACTCCACCTCGCACTAACAACTTATGAAGATTTCTTTCATCCTGCAACGTGTCATAAACGCTGCCTGCCGCTCCAGTTTTTGGATCATAGGCCCCAAAAACGACGCGCCCCACTCGCGCATGTAACATCGCCCCAGCACACATGCTGCAAGGCTCCAGTGTCACGTAGAGGGTTGTCTCTGGCAGGCGGTAGTTTTCTAACAATTGTCCCGCAGCTCGTAACGCCATGATTTCAGCATGGGCGCTAGGATCAGACATTGTAATCGGTTGATTCCAACCTTCTCCAACGACTTCACCATTCTTGACTAGTACAGCCCCTACCGGTACCTCACCTTGGGATTGAGCCCTATCAGCAAGGCGTTGCGCATGCAACATCCACTGCTCATCATGCAATATTTGCCGCTGGCTAGCTTCTTCAACTGTTTGCGATTCAGGGCGTTGACTACTCACTCATTCCCACTCAATCGTCGCTGGTGGTTTGCCAGAAATATCATAGGTTACACGTGAAATCCCATCGATTTCATTGATAATTCTTAGAGACATTAACTCAAGAAATTCATAAGGCAGTCTGGCCCAGCGCGCGGTCATAAAATCAATGGTTTCGACCGCCCGTAACGCTATTACCCAGTCATAGCGACGCCCATCACCCATTACACCCACCGACTTTACCGGTAAGAACACTGCAAATGCCTGAGAGGTCTTGTCGTAGAGATCGTGATTATCAAGCTCTTCCATAAAGATATGGTCGGCTTGACGCAGTAAGTTTGCATATTCCTCTTTAACTTCACCCAAAATCCGTACGCCCAAACCGGGGCCAGGAAACGGATGACGGAAAACCATCTTACGTGGCAAACCTAACTCAACACCTATGGCACGCACTTCATCTTTGAACAACTCACGAAGCGGCTCCACGAGTCCAAGCTTCATATCCTCTGGCAAACCACCCACATTATGATGCGACTTGATGACATGCGCTTTGCCGGTTTTGCTACCTGCTGACTCGATCACGTCAGGGTAAATAGTCCCCTGAGCCAGCCATTTTGCATTGCTTAATTTATTAGATTCTTCATCGAAGATCTCGATAAATAGATTACCAATAATTTTGCGTTTCGCTTC
>CALAJG010000118.1 GCA_937923375.1 uncultured Leucothrix sp. | reverse complement strand
GCAGGATTATATGAGCTAACCTCTCATGCAAATAAAAACGTTCTGACGCCAGGCTATTGGATGTTGTTTGCAGTCAACAGTAACGGCGTGCCGTCAGTTGCTAAAGTAATCAAAGTATCTTCCTCTGGTTTACCAATCATTACTCAGCCGCGTAATCAGATAAATATAATTGGCGATTCAGTTATATATTCAGTTATTGCAACGGACAGCGATAACGACACCTTAAGTTATCAAGCTACAGGCCTCCCTTCGGGCTTAAGCATCAACAGTAACAATGGATTAATTTCAGGTACTCCAACACAAAAAGGTGGCTTCACTCCGACCATTACCGTCAGTGACGGTGAGTCCTCAGCTTCCGCAATCTTTAATTGGGATATTTTTCCGGAGGGAAGCGCACCCGGCATTTCTTATGAATACTATGAAGGTACCTGGAACACTCTTCCGGACTTTGCATCACTAACACCCGTTGCAACAGGAACAACGGATAGCATTAACACCAATGTGCGTAATCGTGATGACAACTATGGCTTACGCTTTTCTGCTCGAATAGATATTGAAACAGCCGGAACCTATACTTTTTATACTGCATCGGATGATGGCAGTCAGCTGTTCATCGATGGCAATTTGGTAGTGAATAATGATGGTTTACACGGTGTAATAGAAAAGTCTGGCGACATTAACCTAAGTGCCGGCGAGCATACCTTGGTTGTGACGTACTTTGAGAAAACGGGTGGTGATAGTCTCGCAGTTTACTATTCAGCTGCAGGTCTAACAAAGCAGCCACTACCTCAAGCATTACTCCGTCAAAATCCACTTTACAACGTTGACCCGACTATTAGTAACCCGGGTAATCAAACGTATGGCATCAACCAAGCTGTTTCGTTGCAAATAAGCGCAACGGATCTAAATATTGAAGACACATTGACCTATACTGCCACCGGCTTACCAACGGGTCTGAACATCAATAGCATTACGGGTATTATCACAGGCACTGCAACCGTTGCTGGTACATATGATACTCAGGTTACGGTTCAAGATACTCACGGAAGTTCGAAAAAGATTGAGTTCAGCTGGCAGATAGTCGGTAGCATATCGATTCAGCCGATTGTTACTTCCCCTTATCCAACGGGAGCAGTCGTTAACTATACAGCGAATGTAACGGGCGGCAGCAACCTTCAATACCAATGGAATTTTGGTGATGGCACGGCAACCACTATTCCATCAAATAATCCGTCGATTGGCCATCCGTTTTCGCAAGCAGGTACACCTATCGTTACGCTCATGGTAACGGGTAATGGCGCTGATTCTGTTGAGTATCAATTTACTCAACCAATCCATAACCCATTGACTAGTAATCGCCCCAACATTTCTATGAGTATCGTTTATCAAGAACTCCCTGGAAATGATCGCATCTGGAACGTTAATCCAGACAATAATTCTGTGTCTGTTTTCGATGCAGTAAGCAATACAAAGCTGGCAGAAGTTGCTGTCAAAGAGGCGCCCCGTGCACTGGCAATTGCCCCTGATGGACGCGTATGGGTAACCAATAAGACCTCTGCTTCGATTAGTGTGATTGATCCAACAACTATGAAAGTCGCACAGTTAATCAGCTTGCCGCATGCCTCACAGCCCTATGGTATTGTGTTCTCCCCTGATGAAAGCTATGCCTATGTCGCACTGGAAGCCACTAACCAAGTCATAAAGCTGCACCCTACTTCTGGCGCACAAATCAGCAGTATAGAGGTAGGTAGTAATCCACGGCACCTGAGCATTAATGCTGATGGTAGAGTGCTTTATGCTTCGCGATTTGTGACCCCACCTATTCCTGGCGAAGCCACTGCTAACGTACGAACTACCGTGAACGGTATAAAATACGGAGGCAAAGTTGTGTCGGTCAATACTACGACGATGTCTGTTAACAATCGCATCGTTTTGGAACATTCTGAGCGCCAAGATGCTGAACACTCCGGGCGCGGTATACCAAACTATCTTGGGCCACTGGTTATTTCACCGGATGGTTTGAGCGGCTGGGTACCGTCCAAACAAGACAATATCAAGCGTGGCATGTTACGTGACGGCCAACCGCTGACACACGACAGCTCCGTTAGAAGTATTTCGTCACGTGTTGATCTAACGTCAGGGCTTGAAGATACTATTGCCAGAATTGATCATGATAATGGCGGTATCGCTAGCTCAGCTGTATTTGGGCGTTATGGCATATACCTTTATGTAGCCTTGGAAGGAAGCCGCCAAGTGGCAGTATTAAATGCTTTAAACAAAGAAGAGATTACCCGTATTCAGGTGGGCAAAGCGCCTCAAGGTCTCGCTATTTCTGGAGACGGGAATAGGCTCTACACGCATAACTTTATGGACAGAAGCATAAGTGTCCACGACTTAACAAAATTGAATACACAGACTCGTATCAATTTTGATCGGCTCGCTGTTTACAAAACTGTAGCTAATGAAGCGCTTCCTGCCAACGTGCTGAAAGGCAAGCAGCTATTTTATGATGCACAAGATGCACGAGTAGCCCGAGAACAATATATCAGCTGCGCATCATGTCATAACGATGGTGCAGACGATGGCCGGGTATGGGATATGACAGGCTTTGGTGAAGGTTTGCGAAACACGATTAGCCTTGAAGGGCGAGGTGGAATGCAGCATGGCCTATTGCATTGGACAGCAAACTTCGATGAAGTGCAGGACTTTGAAGGTCAGATTCGTAACCTTGCCGGTGGCTTAGGTTTAATGTCTGACAGCGATTTCCATGCGGGCACGCGTGGTCAGACAATGGGCGACAAAAAACAAGGTTTGAGTGCGGATCTTGATGCACTAGCGGCCTACGTGGCCTCCTTGGATTCTTTTCAACGCAGTCCTTACCAAGGCTCCGACGGTACACTGACTAGTGCCGCCATGTCCGGACGAGAAATCTTTTCACAACAGGGCTGTGCTACGTGTCACTCTGGTGAAAAATTTACCGATAGCGGACCCGATAATTTACATGATATAGGTACGATTAAAAGCAGCAGCGGACAGCGACTTAATGCTAGTTTGAGTGGTATTGATACGCCTACATTAAGGGGTGTTTGGTCAACTGCACCCTATCTACATGATGGTTCCGCTCAGGATTTATATAGTGCGATTGACGCGCATGATGGAATCGTCTTAAGTGCATCTCAGCAAAATCAGTTGGTAACCTATCTACAGCAGATAGACGGGGCGATTGCTAATGTGGCAGACAATAGTAATCCGGTCGGCGATACCCAACTAACCGTAGACGGAAACCTGGACGATTGGTCTGGCAATGAATTTTTTGCGACTGATCCGGATGACACTTCTGGTGCGAATAATCCTATCGATTGGAAAGCAGCAGCAATTGCCCATAGCAGTAGCCAGCTTTATATTGGCTATCAAAGCTACAATCCCATTGATGCCTCAGCCAATTCAGGAAGCAACATTCCTTGGGGATGGCAAATCTTGATTGATACTGATCAGAATGCGGGGACTGGTTTCTTACAGGGCTCAATCGGTGCCGACTATATTATCGAAGGCAAGCATCTACAGCGTTACACGGGTGATGGGTCTAATTGGAGCTGGTCTAGTCTGGGTAATGCAAATCTAGCTTTTCAGGATAATGAGGTTGAGCTAAGTATGAATCGCACCCTACTGGGTGATCCAAGCACCATTCGCGTTGTTTTCAAAGGAGCAAATCAAGCCTACAATGGTAGTGTTACAGATTTGTATCCCAACGACGGCAACAACTACATTGAGTATCAATTGCCAGGTGGAACTGATCAGGTAAACACTGCGCCGGTGGCAGCCAATCAAACCGTCTTGCTTAGCGCAAACTCGACTGTCAATGTCACTCTGAGCGCTACAGATGCTGAAGGGTCTCCTTTGACTTATGAAGTGATCGGTAATCCACAAAATGGCACTATAAGCGGGGTTGCACCCAACCTAATCTATCAGCCTAACCCTGGTTTCATTGGTACTGACCGCTTTAGTTTTATTGCCAAAGATGGCGTGAATGACAGCAACCCCGGCATCATTAGCTTGACCATTACCAATGATCAGGGCGGCGCTGTTTTCAATGAATTGAGTAGTCCGATAGCGTTAGATGGTAATGATAGCGACTGGAGTAATGTGACTCGATTTAATACAGATCCAGATGACATCAGTGGTGCTAACGAAACCATAGACTGGCGTTCAATTGCTATCGCGCATGATTCGCAATTCATCCACTTACTCTACGAAAGCTACAATCAGATCAATGTCACAGAGGCTGCAGGTAACTACCTTCCCTGGGGATGGCAAGTCTATTTAGATACTGATAAAAACAGCAGCACCGGCTATAAAGTCGGCAACATAGGAGCGGACTATATACTTGAAGGTCAAGCCATTCATCGCTATGTGGGTCTGGGTAACAATTGGAATTGGGAAAACATTGGTGTTGCCGAGCAACAGTATGCAGGCAATGTTGCTGAGCTGCGCTTTCCAAGAAGCTTAGTTGGGAATCCGCAGGCATTGCGCATGGTTATTCGCGGTAACAGCATTGCCGTTGGCGGAACGCAAATTGATTACTACCCAGACGACCAAAATGATCGAAGCAGCAGTGAACAGTTCTTTAAATATGAGTTTCGTAATGGCGGGTACTCAGACGGTCGACCGATGGCCGCTTCACAGTCTTTAACAACAAATACTAATTCTTCCGTTAGTTTGATCCTAAGTGGAACGGATGCAGCGGTTAACGACTTGACTTTTAGAACTGACATCAATCCAGAGCACGGCACGCTTACTGGGAGCGCACCTGATCTCATCTATACACCGGACAATGGCTATATCGGGAACGATTATTTTACATTCATTGTCAATAACGGTTCTCTGGACAGTGTCCCAGCAACGGTTAGCATTAATGTTACCGAAACGAACTCTGCAGCGATTACCAATAATATACCTGGTTTGAGTATCGATGGCTCTGCCGAAGACTGGAACGGTCTCACTGCGTTTAATGACGACCCGGATGATATGACCGCAATAAGCGATACCATTAATTGGCAAAATGCGACACTGGCACATAGTGCAGATACACTCTATTTACTATACCGAAACCGTGGTCTGATTAATGCCAACACGCCAAGTGGTACTTACATTCCCTGGGGATGGCAGACTTATCTGGACACAGATAACGATGTAACAACAGGTTTCAAGATAGGTGAAATCGGAGCTGATTACATGATTGAAGCAACCAGCTTAAACAAGTATGCAGGCACCAACAATAGTTGGGATTGGCAAACTGTTACAATTGCCGAGGTTGCATACAGCAATGATATTGCAGAACTGGCGATCCCACTGGCGGCTATGGCGCACCCAGAATCTATAAAGTTAGTATTCAAAGGCAATAATTTGGCTGTTGGTGGAACAGAGTCAGACTTTTATCCTGATCAGGCTAATCTTAACGGTGTGGCTAATAACTTCTTTAGTTATAACCTAAACAACGTCTTGGCCAGAGTAAGCACGCGGCCACAGGCGTCCAATCAAGCGGTCAATGCGGTTATGAATATGGCTACCCCTATTCGGCTAAATACTAATGATGCTGAAAGTGATAGCTTGAGTTATCGTATGATCAAGAGCCCGGCACATGGTACGTTATCGGCCATTGGTAAAGAAGTGGTATACACCGCTGAGGCCAACTTTGTGGGTGAAGATAGTTTTGAATACATTGTTAATGATGGAGTGTTTGATAGCTCAGTGGCCAAGGTATCAATATCCGTCCAACGTGAAAATAGTACTGCGGTTGGAAACGGAGATGCTGCTAATTCGAACACGGAAAATGGATCAAATGGGGACAGCGGTGGTGGTTCTATAGACTGGCGCTTCAGTTTGGGCTTGGCTTTCATCAGCATAATACTATACCGCCATCGTAAGAAACGTCCCAATGGAATGTTTATATAAGCCGTAACTATTTGCCTACTCTAATAGATAAGTCGCTGTGTGGTACTTTACCACACAGCGACAGGCAAAAACTTACAATCCTTATCGTGTTAAAATGCCGCCTCTACTTTTCAAGTAATTCTGAAGTGTTATGTAGCGCCCCACTTTGGCCTGATCCATTGGAGTTCGACCAGTAATCTCTCTTGCATTGACCTGCGCTCCACGACTTATCAACAGCTTAGCGATTTTGATGCGCCCATTACGTGATGCTGAGTGCAATGGTGTCCACTGATTGCCTTCACGAATATTGGCATTGACCCCTGCATTCAAACATTTCTGAACGAACTTAATATCACCACGTGCAGCTTTTTTGTGCATATTATCATTCGCTAAGCAATTCTTACGAATCAATGCTTTCGGGGTCTGGTGGCTATGCCGATTTAAGCAGTTTCTCAGTCCACCTTCACGACGCGCGCTTTCCGCTTTGCTGGCATGGGCCGATACGCTGAGGCACCAACCTTTATGGCCCCAGGTATTTTTACTCCATCGGTCTTTGAGTTGCTTATTTGGTGTGGGTATAGCGCTCTTACATTGCTGGCTTATACGTTGATTAGCCTGCGCCACCGATATTTGGGCATATCGATTGCAATAGGCTCTGTAACGTTGGTCGTTAAAACTAACGCCTCGTAATTGGTTCGCCCAATTAATTAGACTTTGATAGCCTGATGTTTGACGATAGCTGTGCGCTGAGCTCGTCATGGGTATTAGCAGTCCACCGATAAGAACCAGTGAAATTAGTGTGCTTGGCTTGTTCATAATTTTCATCCATAGAATTTTGTGTAGGTAAAATGCTTTTCAATATGTGTGAAAAACAATCTACTAAACTAACTATAGGACAAAATTTGGCTTTAAGTTT
>CALAJG010000117.1 GCA_937923375.1 uncultured Leucothrix sp. | reverse complement strand
AGCTAATCCTAACAATAGATTACAGCGCATCGGTTTATCAGCCACTCAAAAGCCTATTGAAACCATGGCGAATTTCCTCATGGGAAAGCGCGATGAAACCTGCCATATCGTAGACACGGGGCATAACAGCCAGCGTGATCTAAACCTAGAGCTGCCGGAATCACCACTAGAAGCCGTGATGGCCAATGAAGTCTGGGTAGAAATTTATAACCGACTACATCGTTTAATTGAAACCCACGACACAACACTGATATTTGTTAATACGCGCCGCTTGGCGGAGCGCGTTTCAAAAAATATCGCCGAACGTATCGGCGAAGCTGAAGTAATGGCGCACCACGGTAGCATGTCAAAAGATAAGCGTCATGCCGCTGAGCAAGCCTTAAAAGCGGGCAAGTTACGCTGCTTAGTCGCGACCGCATCCTTAGAGCTAGGTATCGATATCGGCGATATTAACTTAGTTTGTCAGCTCGGCTCTCCACGCTCTATTGCAGCGTTTTTGCAACGCGTCGGACGTTCAGGACATCATGTCGGTGGTGTACCCAAAGGTCGACTGTTCCCGCTAACTCGCGATGAATTAGTCGAAACTACTGCTTTGTTAGGCGCTGCAAATAGTGGTGAGCTCGACCGTATCATTATGCCCCAACAACCGCTTGACGTACTGTCGCAGCAGATCGTGGCTGAGGTAAGTGGGGAAGAATGGTCATGTGATGATCTTTATCAGCTGTTTTCTAAAGCCTGGCCGTACCGCGAGTTAGCACGTGCCGATTTTGACGGCATTATCGAGATGCTGGGTAATGGCTACTCTACACGCCGCGGTAGGAGAGGCGCATATTTACATTATGATGCAGTCAATGGTCGGGTGAGAGCGAGACGTAATGCACGCTTAGTTGCATTAACCAATGGGGGAGCGATCCCTGATCAGTTTGATGCCGATGTCATTTTAAGTCCTGAGGATATACGGATTGGCTCGGTCGGTGAGGACTTTGCTTTTGAAAGCCTACCGGGTGGAATATTCCAACTCGGGAATACTTCTTACAGAATTCTAAAAGTCGAAACTGGCCGTATGTATGTTGAAGATGCCCATGGTCAGCCACCCAATATCCCGTTCTGGTTGGGTGAAGCACCCGGACGAACTGATGAGCTCTCACTAGCTGTATCAAACTTGCGTGAGCAAACCAATAACAAGCTCACTGAAGGAATGGATGCCACGCAAAAATGGCTATGCAAGACCTATCAAATCCCCACGATAGCGGCTGAACAACTCACCGCGTATCTTGGCTCGGCAAAAGCGGCATTAGGTGAAATTCCCACCCAGCAAACAATCGTCTTTGAACGTTTTTTTGATGATGTGGGCGATATGCATTTTGTAATCCATTCAAACTATGGATCGCGGATTAATCGTGCTTGGGGCTTGGCCTTACGCAAGCGCTTTTGTAAGCGTTTTAATTTTGAACTACAAGCCGCTGCACTGGAAGATAGCATTGTGCTATCACTTTCTTCCAGTCACAGTTTTCCACTTGAGGAAGTCTCCCGATATTTAAATCCTAACACGGTAAGGGATGTCTTGATTCAGGCGTTTCTTGATGTGCCGATGTTTCCCACCCGATGGCGTTGGAACGCAACGATTGCCTTAGCTGTATTGCGTAGTCGTAACGGCAAACGGAACCCACCGTACTTTCAACGTTCTGATGCGGAAGATCTGGTGGCGATTTTATTTCCTGATCAAATAGCCTGCGGCGAAAATATTGCAGGCGATCGGCAAATTCCTGATCATCCGCTAATTAAACAAACCATCAATGACTGCTTGCACGAGACGATGGATATTGTTGGCTTGGAAGCTTTATTGACGCGCTTGTTAGCAGGGGAGGTAAAGTTACTTTGCTGCGACCTGACTGCGCCATCTCCTTTAGCAGAAGAAGTCGTCAATGCGAGGCCATACGCGTTTCTGGATGAAGCACCCGCCGAAGAGCGCCGCACGCTTGCAGTCACATCCAGAAGCCGTTTAAACCCAGCCGATGCTGCCGATTTGGGACGTTTGGATCAGGCCGCAATTGATAAGGTTCGCGAGGAAGCTTGGCCGACGGTGAGAAATGCGGATGAGTTACAGGATGCTATGCAGGTGCTGGGCTACATACTTGAGTCTGAGGTTAAACAGAACTCCGCCGATGAGTTAAGTGAATCAAATCAGCCATGGCTACCGCTTTTCAAAAAACTAGTTAAGGACAAGCGTGCTTGTCGGGTCACCTTGGAAAACAAAACGGTACTATGGGTTGCAGCAGAGAGGTTGATCCAGGTAACGGCGGTTTTTCCTGAGGCTCTGTTAACGCCGAAAATTACCGCTGTGCCTAGCCTGGTCTTGGATGAGCCGCTGCGCGAGTTAATCCGAAGTAGAATGGAGGGACTAGGGCCAGTCACCGTTTCCCAACTAGCCGATCCTTTGGGGATTAGTCACAGCTCAGTCGACATTGCCTTACTCAATCTGGAGCAGGAAGGTTTTGTAGTTCAAGGATATTTCACTCAGAAACGCGTCCCCAATAACTCGATCGAATGGTGCGAGCGACGCTTATTAGCTCGGATCCATCGTTACACCATCAATCGATTACGCAGCGAGATTGAACCGGTTAGTGTTGCAGACTATATGCGGTTTTTATTCGATTGGCAGGGGTTAGCTGAAAAACGAGAAGGCTTAGAGTCATTGGCGGTTGTGTTGCAGCAGCTGGAAGGGTATGCCGCTGCAGCAGGTGCTTGGGAAAGCGACATCCTTGCGGCTCGCATTGATTTATATACGCAGGATATGTTGGAAACGCTATGTGTGACCGGCCGCTTTAGCTGGCTGCGTTTGCACACCACAACAGCACAAAGTGACAGTAAGCAAAAGAATTCTCCGGTGCGCTTAACGCCGGTTAGCATCGTTCAGCGTCATCATTTGCAGGAATGGAAGGTGTTTAGTAAAACAGCTTCTGAGCTGTGTCTGAGTAGTGCGGCGCAGAAAGTGATTCATCTTTTAAATACCCGAGGCGCTTTGTTTTTTGCTGACTTGGTTAGCCAAAGTGGATTGCTAAGAACTCAGCTTGAAACAGTGTTGGGTGAGCTAGTCAGTTGGGGGCTTGTGACTTCTGATGGTTTTGCAGGTTTGCGCGCTTTAATTACACCCAATAATAAACTCCCAAGGTTTTCAGGTAGGAAGGCGCGAGGTTTGCAGGGATCACCCTTTGATCGTGCGGGACGTTGGACCCTGATTTCACCAATAGATGATCAGGGCAATGCACACTGCGCTGCAGAAACCATTCCTGAAGCTGATGCGTTGGAAATGATTGCCCATACTTTGTTACTGCGTTATGGCGTAGTATTTCGTCGTGTGCTGGAGCGTGAAACCGGTTTGCCGCCATGGCGTGATCTGCTGCAAGTCTATTGGCGAATGGAAGCGCGCGGCGAGATTCGAGGTGGCCGATTTGTAACAGGTGTGAGTGGCGAGCAGTTTGCGTTCCAGGATGCGATTGGTAGTTTGAGAAAGATCCGACGTTCTGAAAAGAGGGGAGATCTCATAACGATCAGTGCCTGTGACCCACTTAATCTAACGGGTACCTTATTGCCCGGGCCGAAGGTGCCCATCAGCAATAGCCGTCAAATTGTGTTTCGCGACGGTGTGCCTATTGCCACACAATCTAAGCAACAGCTTGAGTTTCTCTGTGAATTGGATGAGCAGACGCAATGGAATGCTCGCTTACTATTGAGTAACAATACTAAACATAGAAGTCATAGTAGGCCTCATTAAGGTTAATCAGAGGGTGTGTACTCGTTCAGCTTAGATTAAGTTTTTGCAATCTAGCCAAATAACACTTGTGAATTCTTTAGATCAGTTTTACTCTGTAAGTCCCCAATCTAGCAGTACCTCTGGCTCAGTTCGTTTACGTTCTGAGCCGGTTTTTTTTCTGACCATCGTTATTTATGGGGACTCAATTGAAAATTTGTTTTGAATCTGGACTGTTAGATGAAGCCAGCATTATTCATTCTCCGAATCATGATGAAAGGCCTGCTGGCTCGACGTTGAGCCTTATAGTAATCCACAATATTTCGCTACCGCCCAACAAGTTTGGCAGTGATCACATAAATCAACTGTTTACGAATGGTCTGTGCATCGATGATGATCCCTTCTTCGCTGAAATATCGCACCTACGCGTTTCATCACACGTGTTGATCCGCCGAGATGGAGAAATTATTCAGTACGTACCGTTTCATAAACGCGCTTGGCATGCTGGCGTATCCTGTTTCAGGGGAAGAGAAGTATGCAATGACTTTTCAATTGGCATAGAGCTTGAGGGCACAGACAATACGCCTTTTCGCAATAGCCAATATGAGGCTTTGGTAAGCTTAGTTAAGGCGTTGCAAGAAACATACCCTAGCCTTGGGAAGGATCAAATTACTGGACATGAGCACATTGCTCCAGGGCGAAAAACTGACCCAGGTCCACATTTTGATTGGCAAAGGGTAGGTAAATCTCTTTCAGTGTGCTTGCCAGCGAGTGCGTAATTTAACCCGTCAAGGTTACTTCTTCGTTTAATGAAACAAGTCGCCCGGATATATGGGCTCCCTCATCCAACTCAATTTCATCATAATGGATGTCACCGATGATGGTTGAGCTGGCACTGATACTAATTCTACTAGTTGCAAATACATCTCCCGTCACTTTGCCGCGTATTCTAATAAAGGGAGCCCTTACTTCACCAGTAATTGAGGCGCCGTCTTCAATAAGCAAGGTGGCATCGGTGTCGGTGGCCGCTATGACATTTCCATAAATATTCCCCTTGACCTGCAATAAGCCAGAGAATGATAAATCGCCAACTAGCTCAACGTCAGGTTCTAATTGTGAAGCGATACGACGTGGACGTATAGGTTCTACGACGGGGGTGGGCTTCTTTTTAAACATATTACGGCTGCCTTTTGGCTAGTGTAATCGGGGTTTGCTACTCGCACTGATTTGGGAAGGCGAACGACAAAAAGGGTTTAGTTTGTGTGTATTCCAGTATAAAGCGGTATGATTTTATATTTCAATAGTTTATTAATTCATGCGATTAGTTGCCAATAAATCCAGATGATTGCACTTATAAAATTATGCTAAGTCATTGCTTATATTCTAAATTGTATTTTTCATGACCATGAATTAACCTTTTCATCAGAATTTTTTAATCTGTGTATATCTTTTTCTCGATCATTCTTATAGAGTCTGTATTCCATTCTGGATTCCTTGAGTGTCAATCAGGATTTAGGGTAATAGTCATATGAATGTTAACCGTGAAAACACGGATGCGTTAGATATGTATAGGCTTCCCGCCAAGTTCAGTATGGATAACCTTAAGGCCTTAAAGCTGGGAGAAAAACTTTCGACCCCCACCGGAAGACGCTATTTATCTCAGCAAGTCAAACGTTATCCATTAGACCTTCGCGCACAAGTGCAACGCATTCTAATTAATCAGGATCAAACGCAACTCGCAGGTGTCCTGCAAGATTGTTTTATTGCGCTTAAGGATAATGGCTTGGCGCTACGGCGTGAGCTATTTGAGTATAGTAAAGGCAATCTCTCTGATGAGGATCAGCAGTACTTTTTAAATTGGCTAAACGGCGATTTTGCGACGGCCTATGATGATCGATTTATCAGCGGGTCAGTGTTAGCAACGGGACTACCAGAAAAGTCTGAACTACTTATCACTGGGCCAGAGCGCACTCAAACTACTTATGAAAGTCATTATCAGGAAGCAATTGACTGTCTTGAATATGGCCAATTAGACAAAGCACAGGAGTTGCTTGAACAAGAAGTGATTAATCCTGATGGTGACCCCAGAGCAGAAAAAGAATTATTGCAGGTTTATAATTACACGAAAGATCTGGCCAGCAAGAACCGCCTCAGGGTGCTGCTTGAAGAACAGGGTCGGGCCCTAAGCTCGGATTGGACGAAACAGCAACAGAGTGACATCTAAGGTGATCGTGTTTAATGATTGATAAATCTAAGCAAAATACTACCTTAAAAGTGTGTCTTGAAGATGTCGGAACTCACAACAAGGCAATACTGGATTTCTTCTTTGCGAAACTGGGTCAACATGTGTTTCGGTGCGTTAATACACAGGAAGAGGCCACTGTGTTACTCATCGATTATGATTTTCCACCTGCTCGGCAACGTTTCGAAACGGAATATCAAGAATGGAACAAACCAGCTATTATCCTATCGATTTCCGAAGTTTCGCTTGAAAATTCAATTTGGTTAGCGAAACCGCTGACCAGTCGCGCCTTGTTGGATGCTGCAGGGACGCTTCAACAGCAAATTGCCAAAGACCCGCAATTGCGTGTGGCGGAAGCTAGCACAGGAGGTCAAGCTGCTGAGAGTAATTTTGCCGCAGCACAGCAAACCGTGTTACAGCGGCCACCGATTCCAGAAGCTGAGGTGCCTGCGGTAATACCTTTGGTAAACAAACTCGAGGGTGATTCTGCAGCCGAATCGAGTGTAGAGACTGAAGTAACTCCTCCTGATCTTCCTACAGCCGTTGCCCCGACCCCAGACTCAGCCACTTCTGTAACCGGTACAGAAGTGGCC
>CALAJG010000116.1 GCA_937923375.1 uncultured Leucothrix sp. | reverse complement strand
TCAGGAACATCTTCCGGATGCTCACGCAGCGGCGGAATGACCAGCGGTACCACATTGAGCCTAAAGAAGAGTTCATCTGAAAAGCGCCCTGCCTCGACATCATCGCGTAGATCGTGCTGGGCTGAAACGATCAGCTCGCTGCGTAAATCTATTGTTGAGTTACCGCCAATACGGGTGTAAACCTTGTCCCTCAAAGCCAATAACAAGGTTTGCTGTAGATCAGAATCCAACGCAGCAATATCGCATAAATACAGGGTACCGCCTTGCGCCTCATCGAACAAACCCGTCGTGATCAGCCCATCTTCTTCTTTACCAAACAGCATTTCCATAAATACTGCAGGGGTATGTGCTGATACAATTGCTTTTACAAAAGAACCATTACTGCGCTCGCTCTTACCATGGATATAGCGCGCAAATACTTCCTTTCCGGAACCAGATTCACCGTACAAAATCACCACAGCGTCAGCATGCTGTGCGATTCGTTCTGACTGCGTGCGCAATTCACGCATAGCAGCACTAGAACCAATCGGTTCAGCAGGCGCCAGCACCTGTTTTTTTAGGCCGCGGTTTTCTTGTTCCAACTGACTCGAGCGAATGCCGTGCTCAACTGATAGCAATAACTTTGCCATCGACAGCGGCTTTTCAATAAAATCATACGCTCCCAAACGCGTTGCTTCTACTGCCGTTTCAATCGTTCCATGCCCAGACATCATAATCACCGGGCAACTTAACAAGCCGCTCTCATACCAACTCTTAAGTAAAGAAATGCCATCCTCACCTGGCATCCAAATATCCAGCAAAATTAGCTGAGGACGGCTAACCCGAACTTGCTCGCGAGCTTGCTCCGCGTCTTCTGCGAGCACCACATGATAGCCTTCGTCTTCAAGAATCTCTCCAACTAGCTCACGAATATCCGGCTCATCATCAACGACTAGAATCCGATATTTTTCTGCAACTTTAAGCGACATGTTTAACCTCTACGGGTTGAATATTTGTTTGTTCAACACCGGCCTCAGCCGGGAAGTAAATTGTTATTGTTGCGCCCTGATGCGAATTATTTGTAGCGACCACTTTCGCTGAGTGCTCTTCTACAATTTTTTTAACAATGGATAACCCCAAACCAGATCCCTTTTGCTTACTGCTAACGTAGGGGTCGAATAAGCTTTGCAGTATATCATCTGGAATCCCCGGCCCCGTATCTGACACGGATAATACAACCTCCTGGCGTTCTGCGATTGATTGATCCAGACGAACAGACAACTTTACTTCACGCTGCAGACTCTCCTCACCGAACGCTTCAAATGCATTTTTCATCAAATTAACAATCAGTTGTCGAATCCGCCCTGAATCAAGGTGTAATTGAGGCACTTCCTGCACATCAACGACAACCGTAATTCCCTCGTCGTTTACGCTAAATAGCTCTCCTATTTCACTTGTCAAAGCTGGCAAGTCGACTGGCTGCAAGCGCAAAGCAGGCGCTCTCGCATACTCACTAAAAGCATCCACCATTGATTTCAGGTTATCCACCTGATTCATTATAGTACGACTCATACGTTGTAGCAGCTCTGCTGACTCTTCGCTGAGCTCGGGTTTTAAACGATGTTGCAATCGTTCGGCTGACAAACGAATAGGTGTTAATGGGTTTTTGATTTCGTGGGCGAGGCGACGCGCCACCTCACTCCAGGCTGCTTCATGCTCAGCCTGCACCACATCGGTAATATCCTCAAACACCAAAACATGACCCTTGGAGCCGTCGATCAATTGCGGCAAGGCCGATCCACGACACACCATCATTCGCTTACCGTCAGCCAGTAACAGGCTTATCTCACACTGCCATTCTTTTTTATCATCCACCAAGTTAGGCTGGATCATTTGCAACAAGGGCTGTAGTGCTTCATGTTCAGCACCCACCTCAGAAAGGCTCTGGTCAATAAAGTCAGATAGCGGTGCCTTAAGTACATGCTCGGCTGCCGCATTAACCCGCCGAATAATCTGCTGATCATCAATAGTGATAACGCCTGATGTTAGGTGATCGAGAACTGCATTTAGGTAATCATGCTGACGCTGAACCTGCTGCTGGCTCTCTTCACTTTCCTGACGGGCATCCGACAATCTAGAGGTCATCGTATTAAACGAACGAGCCAACAGGCTAAAATCGTCTTTATCAGATACCGGCAGCTTTTTCTGTAAGTTTCCCGATGCAACGGCCAATGTACCGTCTAATAATTTTCTTACGGGGTTAGTGAGCCGTTTGGAATATATAAAAGCTGCCCACACTGAAAACAGAATAGATAGCACCATGATCAGGAACAAAGTTAAACGAAAACTCTGCTTGATCAATTCCCGTTGAAAGTTAATTTTTTGGTACTGATTTCTGGCGTCTGCAACATTGCTCGATAACTCAATTTCAGTGTCGGAAAACGGAAACAACGCAGTCAGAATAAGCGTATCGCTGGATATATTCGGCTTTAGCGTAATCGCCACTCTAGAGTAAAGCGTATTGTTTCCACCCACGGTTTCCATGCGATTCATGTAACCACGAGATGATAAACTCCGCATAATTTCATTGGCTGGAAAATGCGGGATAATGGTACCAATCTCAGCATTATCCCCACTGTAAACCAGCACTCGCTTGTTTTTGCCAAGCAACACCATCTCATAGGCACCCAAAGAGCGCATGCGGCTATCTATCTTATTAGCATAATCCAAAGGATCGGTAGCTGTTAACTCTCGGGCAACCTTTTCCACGTCGTATAAATGTTGACGTGTTCTGACATCCAGGGAGTTTCGTGCAAGCTCCAGGGAGTCCTCCAGAGCACTTTCGATTTTCACGTTAAACCAACTATCAATCCGATCCCCCAGAAAGTTCATGGAGAAATACGAAACGATAAGTACTGGGATAATCGTTAGAATCGAAAACGCCAGCATCAGCCTCAATGTAAAACGAGAGCCGGCCTGCTGAGTGCGTAATCGGGTTATCGCCTGATATAAGTTAAATAGAATCAGGAAGCTCAATATCAACAAAATTGCAATATTAAGCGGCGCCAACCAAGCGATAATGCGATCCGACGATTCAGGATTTCGCGTTGATAGATTAAGAATTGACAGCGATATCGTCAGCAAGACGGCGGTCAGTACCACCGGCATAACTTGAAATGCTAATGTCCTTACGGTAATGGCCACTTGATGACCTCGCTACTCATACTGTACTGACTGCTAAAAATTGATTGGATTTTCAATGGCAATCTTAAAGTTGCTGGTGATAATACTGACGATAAATAGATCGAGTGTCCACCCTCATGAATCGTTTTTGGCAGAGATGGTAGCTGATGGTTGACCACACTACCCATTTTTCTCAAAGCTGTGTTTAAGGAACGGAAGTTCCAGTTTTCATTAGTATCACTCCGCGTCAGTAAAAAATGACGACTCAACGCATGATACTTTAATTGATAATTCAAAGTGCTCAAACTCTCAGCCTGATTCCACCACCAGTTGCTGGGTTTCACCAGAACCATTCGCGTAGTGGAGTTCAACACAATACCGTTCAGCAAGGCTTGTTCAAGATAAGGCGATAACTTGTAATCAATCTGCGCACTCACCAGATAAACGTTATTGGCCGCATCAATTTTGTGAATAGCGTTACGCTTAAAGAAAATACCTTCTTCCGCCCAGACGACCGCGCACCAAAAGAAGATCAGTAATACTAGTACTTGTCCCAGCCTAGACTGGGAGCACTTATTTTCATTAATTTTGTGCATACACTTATTTTTCTATAATTGCGTAATAAAAACCATCCATAGCGTCTTTACCTGGCAAAACCTGGCGCCCATAAGCTTGGGCTAAACCCCACGCTGCGTCAATTGGTCGATGCGTTGCTTCAGGGTGCTTTTCAAGGAACTCTGCTACAGCAGCAGCATTTTCTTTAGGCATAATGGAGCACGTTGCATACAGCAGTCTTCCGCTAGGCTTTAGAATATGCCATAGGTTTTCCAACAACCGTTGTTGTTGCTCGTGAAGCTGATCAATATCATCTTCTCTGCGCAGTACTTTGATATCCGGATGGCGCCTAATCACGCCGGTTGCAGAACAAGGCGCATCCAATAAAATGCGGTCAAACCCTGCCGCCGACCAATCGCCTGCCTCCCCAGCATCGCCCAGAACAATATCAGCCTCTAAACCTAAGCGCTCCAGATTTTCACCAATCCTCAACAAGCGTAACTCAGAGTTATCAATAGCAACCATTTGCAGATCAGCTGTACGTTCTAATAAATGACCAGTTTTACCGCCCGGCGCTGCGCAAGCATCCAATACCCTCATTCCCGGTTCACAAGCTAGTAGCGACGCTGAGAGTTGAGCTGCAGCATCTTGCACCGAGACATATCCCTCGTTAAAACCTGGCAACTCAAATACGCTTATGGGTTGATCCAGAATCAAGGCTGAGTCAACCAAGGCATGAGGTTTAGCCTCTATTTCTTCTTCTGCTAACTGCTTGAGATAATCTTCGCGGCTAACTTGTGATAGATTCACACGTAACGTCATGGGTGCTCGCTCATTAGACGCCTCAAGTATCGACTGCCAATGTTCAGGCCAGGCGTGTTGAATTGATTTAATTAGCCAATCCGGAAATGCATAGCGGCCTGAATCTGATAAATCTGCCTTTTGCAATAAAGACTCTTTGCGTCGTAAAAAGGTTCGCAGCACACCATTAACAAACTTAACCGCCCATGCCTTTTTAAGCCCTTTTACTGCCGCCACGGTTTCATTAACGGCGGCGTATTCCGGTGTATTTTGATAGAGAACCTGATACAAGCCAACTCTGAGCAAGCACTCTATATCTTTATCTTTGGCCTTTAACTTCTTACTCAACAGCTGATCGAGCACCGCCGTTAACCGTTCATGCCAGCGCAAACTCCCAAAACATAGATCCTTAACTAATGGATCAATATTGTCGTCGCTGTCTACGAGCAACTGACTCAAGGAAATTCCACCGTATATCACTCGTTCCAATATTAGTGCAGCAATCGCTCTGGGGTTTCTCGGACTCATGAAGGAAGCTTCTCGCCTAGCAGGCTGCGTCCGTTCAGAAATTCCCTAACGGGCAAGGGCTTACCACCCGGAAACTGTAACTGACTAATGTTGATAACCCCATTGCCGGTCGCTATTTGTATTCCCTGTTTAGATTCATCTATTACCGTACCCGGCGCCACCGACACTGTCTTTTCCTGCAATACCTTTGACATATAAAACCGCAAAGGTTTGCCATGCAGCTGTGTAAAGGCGATAGGCCAAGGGTTAAAGGCACGGATCAAACGATCAATATCTTCCGCTGGTAACTGCCAATCTATTTCAGCTTCTGCTTTATTAAATTTCGCAGCATAAGTGGCCTGAGAATCATCCTGAATTTCTGGTGAAAATCCGTCATTACTAAGCTTCGATAACACACTTAGCAGAGCCTCTGCTCCATCGTTTGCCAAGGCATCATGAACCGTTGCCGCCGTGTCATCAGTGCTAATTTCATAATGCGTTTTGTGCAGCATATCACCGGTATCTAAACCAGCGGCCATTTGCATAATGGTCACGCCAGTTTCAGCGTCACCGGCTAGTATTGCACGCTGTATTGGCGCAGCACCACGCCATCTAGGCAACAGAGAACCATGTATATTTATACAACCATAAATAGGTGTATCTAAAACGACCTGTGGAAGTATGATGCCGTAAGCAGCGACCACCATAACATCAGCCTTATAATCCGCCAGACGCTGGCAAATCTCTTCATCACGAAAGTTTTCAGGTTGCTCAATAGCAATTCCAGCAGACTCGGCCAATATTTTTACTTGGCTTGCCTGTAGCTTACGCCCTCGCCCTGCGGGTCTATCCGGCTGCGTGTAGACGGCAACTACTTTATGAGTCGAACCGATCAATGAACGTAATGCCGGAACCGCAAATTCGGGCGTACCTCCATAGATAACCCTAAGGGCATTACACATATAGAACCTTGGTCATATAGCACCCTGTTTAGCCATTTTCTCAAGTTTCTTTTTGACTCGCTGCTGCTTCATGGGCGATAGATAATCGACAAACAGCTTGCCCTGTAAGTGGTCCATCTCATGCTGAATGCATACCGCCAGCAACTCATCCGCTTCCATCTCAAAAGATTTACCATCATAGCCTAGCGCCTTAATGGTTACCGTTTCAGCCCGCTCAACTTCTGCATAATACTCTGGCACGGATAAACAACCTTCCTCTGAGACCTTCTTACCTGATTTGGCAACGATTTCAGGATTCACCAGATAGAGCGGCGAGTCTTTTTCCTCTGAGATATCAATAACCACAATCTGCTGATGGATATCCACCTGAGTCGCGGCCAAACCAATCCCTGGAGCCTCATACATTGTTTCCAACATATCATCCATGATCCCCCGCACCTTATCATCAACCGCTTCAACCGGCTTTGCCTTGGTGCGTAAACGTTTATCGGGGAAGCTTAATACTTTTAAAACTGCCATTTATAAATTTACCGTAAGTCTGAAATTCATGCGTGCTTAATAAGCCCTAAGATACTATAGCTCACACAAAATAACGAATAAGAACGAGAGGGCAAACCATGTCTTTCACCATTTCACGGCAGATTTTCACCTCTGTTATTGTGTTTAGCAGCATTTTACTCGGAGGCTGCGACAAAGACACTATTAAAAAAAATCTTTCATCACCGACTAGTCCGGCCGTTAAAAGCTCGCACGCTCGGTTTGACAGCTATTATGGTATGCCTCAGCGCGGCTCAGGGCTTCAGGGAAACCGTCCCAAAATAAAGCGCACTATCACCCGCACTAAAGGGGTACTGAAAGGCGAAGCACCGCTACGTTATAAGGTGAAAAAAGGAGATACCCTGTGGGGTATTGCCAACAAATTTCTGAAAGATCCTTGGTTCTGGCCTGAAGTCTGGGATAAGAACCAAAAAATTACCAACCCGCATCTTATTTTTCCAGGTGACGTGCTTTACATCTACAGAGGTAAGAAACAAACTCGTGGACCTGATAAGGTCACCGTAAGCGACCGCTTGATCCCACAAATTCGCGTGGAGCGCACCGACGGCACAGGGGATCCGATTTCAACCATCGCACCATTTCTGTCATGGCCGCGAGTGCTGGATGACGCAACTATAAAATATGCACCTTACATCGTTGATGGTCAGGATTTCAATCTCCTACTCGAACCAGGGCGCAACATTTATGTTAAAAACTTTCGTGGCCAAAAATTAGAGCGCTATGCCGTCTTTAGCGTTGGTAAAGAGATGGTTGACCCTGAAAACGGACAAGTGCTTGGACACGAAGTCAGTTATGGCTCACAGGCACAAATCGAAAGAACCGGCCCTGTTGCTACAGCTAAATTACTCAATATGAAACGTGAAGTTAGGGTTGGGGACAGATTGCTCAATATTGAAAGTCACGAGCATAATTTGAAGGCCCCTATTCAAATCCCACAGCAGAAAATACGCGGAACAGTCATGGCGTTATATGACGCGAGTTTGATTAGCGGTACGGGCATGATCATTACGATCAACCGTGGTAAGCGTCACGGCATTAAACCTGGCTATGTACTGGGTGTCTATTCACCAAGCCGTGAAGTTCTGGACCCATATGCACCTAAAGAAAAAGGCTATGTGACCGATAAAGATAAAGTTTTCATACCGCCTGAACGAGCAGCAAGCGCAGTAGTTTATAGTGTATCTGACCGCTTTAGTTATGCATTAATTACAAAAGCTGACCATGCTGTTCGAAATGGGTATAAGATTGGCAACCCTTGAAGGATCTGATTATTTCTTGTGAATGACACTAAATCACTGCAAGCCTGGATCTCGCTATGGCGCGTTCCAGGCGTCGGCGGCAAAGCCCTCCACACACTCCTGCATCATTTCGACGATGCGGCCAGCATTCTTAAAGCCAGTCAGCAATCCTTACAAAAAGCAGGACTTAGTAATAAACAGGCTCAGGCTGTTCAGTCTCAACCCCTGGACGCCGCAAAGCCCGACATGCTTTGGTTGGAGCAAGAAAACCATCATCTCGTTACATTTAATGATGAACGCTATCCGCCCCTGTTACGTGAAATCAGTGCTGCGCCACCAATGCTGTATGTGCATGGTAACGTTGAGCTGCTAAGTGACCCACAGATCGCAATTGTGGGCAGTCGCACACCCACTCCAGGTGGAAATCTTAATGCCTTTGAATTTGCCAGACACTTCGCATCAACAGGTCTGTGCGTCACGAGTGGACTAGCCTTGGGCATCGATGGCCAAGCCCATGACGGTGCTTTAGCAGATGATGGGGTGACAATTGCGGTCACGGCAACCGGACTTGATAGAGTATATCCAGCCAAAAACAGAAACCTTGCACATCAAATTGCGGAACGCGGTGCACTAGTCACAGAGAACCCTATAGGCACACTACCTCGTGCCCAAAACTTTCCTCGACGTAACCGAATCATCAGCGGCTTGTCTATTGGCACACTAGTGGTGGAAGCTGCTCAACGCAGTGGCTCGTTGATCACAGCCGACTATGCCAATGAGCAGGGGCGCATCGTCTTTGCGATTCCAGGTTCTATTCATAATCCATTAGCGCGAGGCTGTCATAAACTTATAAGGCAAGGCGCCAAGCTCGTCGAAACCGCAAATGATGTAATGGAAGATCTGGCCTCGCAAATCGACCTAAATAGCTTAAATGTAAACGAGCCAATAATTGGTAAGATAGACACAACTGAGGCACATTCAATAGAGCGGAATGACGAAAATGACCGACTAATGGAAGCAATGGGCTTTGATCCTGTATCAATTGACCAATTAGTCATACAAACGGGATTGACCCCTGCAGCGCTTTCATCCATGCTTTTAGTCATGGAATTGCAGGGCTTAATTGCATCCAATGGACGGGGTAGCTACACACGGATACGTGAGTAGCCTTAGTTCATAGTTTCTGATTATTCGCCCTGCTTTGATAATGGACGAATAAAAGGACACTATGGACACTAAAGAAAATACACTGGACGTGCTTTTTTACTTGTTTGAAAACTACTCTGAAGTCGATGATGTAAGTCAAAACAAAACCAGGCTGCACCATTACCTTCAGGATGCAGGCTTCCCAAATACTGATATTAGCAAAGCATTTGACTGGCTTGAAAGCCTAGCCGACGAAACGGAAGTCTACATAACAGAACCTAGTTCACGCGGCATCCGGGTATTTTCTAAATACGAATCACGCTGGCTTAACTTTGAATGTCAAAGCTACCTGATGTTTCTTGAGCAATCTCAGGTACTAACTCACGAAATGCGAGAACGCGCCATCGACCGAATTCTGGAATTAAAAGACCGGGACTTTAATATCAACAAACTAAAATGGGTGGTATTGATGCTGCTTTTGAATCAACCAGATTCTGAAGCCTCGTACACTTGGATGGATTGTGTTGCAATGGGCAATGAGCCGCTCAGCTACCATTGAAGCCAAAATAAACAACGGGCAGGGACGCCCTATGTTTCGAATCGTGAAATCTCATGACTTTCCCTCACTTCGCTCTTTACTCAGCTTCTGAAATCAGTGTATGGTTGCCACAAATTTATAATCAAGATTGATAGAATATGAGCGATAATCTCGTCATCGTCGAATCACCGGCCAAAGCGAAAACCATTGAAAAATATTTAGGTAAAGACTTTGAAGTCCTTGCTTCCTATGGTCACGTCCGAGATTTGATACCAAAATCTGGCGCTATTGATACTGACGATGATTTTAACATGCACTATCAATTGATTGATCGCAACAAAAAGCATGTTGACCGTATCGTCAAGTCACTCAAGAAAGCCAAGACATTACATCTCGCTACTGACCCGGATAGAGAGGGAGAGGCTATTTCATGGCATCTTCACGAATACTTAAAAGAAAAAAATCTGCTTAAAGACAAAGATGTTACCCGCGTAGTATTTTACGAAATTACCAAGAAAGCAGTACAAGAAGCGGTAGCGAATCCACGGGAACTCGCCATTCCTATGATTGATGCACAGCAAGCTCGGCGTGCTCTGGACTATTTAGTGGGGTTTAACCTCTCCCCCCTGCTTTGGAAGAAAATCAAACCAAGTCTCTCGGCTGGCCGTGTTCAAAGTCCAGCTTTGAGAATGATTGTCGAACGTGAGTTGGAAATTGAAGCGTTCGAACCTCAGGAATATTGGACGCTAGATGCATCTGTTGAAAAAGATGAAAAGCCATTCACCGCCCGCTTACATACACTGGGCGGCAAAAACCTTAAACAGTTCGATTTAAACAATTCGGAACTTGCTTTAGGCGCGAAAAAGACAATTACAGATGATTCAGGGTTAGCAGTAGATGCATCCGGTGAAACGACATCCCCCGGAAAACTGACTGTGACACGCTTGGAGAAAAAACAGCGTAAACGTCATCCTTCGGCGCCTTTCACTACCTCTACGCTCCAACAGGAGGCGGCAAGGAAGTTACGTTTTACGACAAGACGTACTATGAGTGTTGCGCAACAGCTATACGAAGGAATTGATTTGGGTGATGGCCCGGCAGGTCTGATCACTTATATGAGAACAGACTCGGTTTCTTTAGGAAACGATGCCATTGAGGAAGTGCGGGGCTTAGTCGATCAACGCTATGGCCAACAGGCTGTAAATCCAGAGATTCGCGAGTTTAAAACAAAATCTAAGAATGCTCAGGAAGCTCACGAAGCGATTCGGCCCACTTCCGTTTTAAACATTCCAGATGAGATAAAACAGCATCTGACAGACGAACAATATCGTTTGTATGACTTGATTTGGAAACGAACCGTTGCCAGTCAAATGATCCATGCAACCATGGATACAGTGTCTGCTGACCTCTCTTGCAGTGAAGGGAACTTCTTCCGCGCCAGTGGTTCTGTTGTTCGCGATCCGGGCTTTATGTCGGTCTATCAAGAAGGCGTGGATGCTGCTAGCGATTCGGAAAAAGACGCTGATGAAAAAGCTAACGAGAAAAAGGACAAGATTCTTCCGGTAATGGAAGAAGGTGATATTGTACAACTAATGGCCGTCTCGGCTGACCAGCACTTCACAGAGCCACCTCCTCGTTTTTCAGAAGCGAGTCTGGTAAAAACACTGGAAGAACATGATATTGGTCGTCCATCGACTTATGCCAGCATCATCACAACGTTGCAGTCTCGGGAATATGTAGAGCTTGAAACTCGGCGATTTTATCCTACTGACATTGGGCGCATCGTCAATCGTTTCTTAACAGAGCATTTCACGAAGTATGTTGACTATGACTTTACGGCTAACCTCGAAAACCAACTGGATGAGATCTCCAGAGGCGAGAAAGACTGGATTCCTGTTCTAGAGGAGTTCTGGAAGCCATTTCACGAGTTAGTTGTCGACAAAGAAGAGTCTGTTACTCGTGAAGAAGTGATGCAAGCACGGGTTATAGGAACCGATGAAAAAACGGGCAAGCCTATTTCCGTGCGAATGGGACGCTTTGGCCCCTTCGTCCAAATTGGCCACCGTGACGATGAGGAAAAGCCTCAGTTCGCAAGCTTACGGCCCGGTCAAAAAATGGACAGCGTCACTTATGAAGATGCACTGGAGCTATTCAAGCTACCCAGAGCGCTTGGTGAGACTGAAGAAGGCGAAGCTATTAGTACCAACTTTGGTCGCTTTGGCCCTTATGTCAAGTATGGTAGTAAGTTCGTTTCCTTGCCTAAAGAAGGAAACAATGACCCGTATACTGTCACCCTTGAAGAAGCATTGGAACTAATTGCCGCCAAGAAGAAGGCTGATGCTGAGAAGCTGATTCAGGATTATCCTGACGAAGGAATTCAGGTATTGAACGGTCGTTGGGGACCCTACGTCACCGACAAAGACAAAAATGCCCGCGTTCCCAAAGATGTTGACGCCAAGACATTAACGCTTGAAGACTGTGTACGTATGTTGGCTGAAGCACCTGCACGCAAAGGCCGTGGCAAAAAAGCCGCGCCAAAGAAAGCAGATAAAGAAAAAACTGTAGCTAAGAAAAAACCCGCTACAAAAAAGAAGCCAGCAACAAAAAAGGCAGCTACTAAAAAAGCGCTAGCAAAGAAAAAGCCTGTCGCCAAGAAACCTGCTGCTAAAAAGGCTCCGGCCAAGAAGAAGGCTGAGACCAAAGACGAGACCGATACTAAGGGTGAATAAGCTCTATGCTGGTCTCTTCTGAAATTACAGCGATTTGTGAAACGATAAAACAAGGTGGAGTAATCGCTTATCCCACTGAAGCCGTTTTTGGGCTGGGTTGTGATCCACGCGACCTAGATAGCATAGATAAGCTACTACGGATAAAACAACGTTCACCAGACAAAGGCTTGATCCTGATCGCATCAGACTTCACTCAGCTCCGCCCTTTCCTTGCAGCAGACATTGACCCAAGCGATGAGCACATGGTAGCGGCAGCAATTACTTGGATTTTCCCTGCGGGTCGGAGAACCTCGTCATTACTAACTGGCACTCACGACACATTGGCTGTTAGAGTGAGCAAGCACCCGCTGGTTCAAGCATTATGTTCCACACTAAAACATCCGTTGACTTCAACAAGTGCTAATCTGAGTGGTGAACCACCCTGCAGAAGCACCAGTGAGGTCATGGAGCAGTTTATGCACCATCAGCCTGCACTTAGCGCTGTGTTAGATGGCCCAACCGGTGGGCAACTTAACCCGACCGAAATCCGCGATGCACGTAGCGGAAAAATTCTTCGTCACAGTTAACATTTTATGGCTCTACTTCGTTTACAAAACGTCCAACTCAGCTTTGGTGGACCGGCACTACTGGATAATGTCAATCTCAGCATTGAGCACAATGAGCGCATTTGCTTAATCGGTCGCAATGGAGCGGGAAAGTCGAGCCTACTAAAGCTTATAAACGGGAAAAACAAGCCTGACTCAGGCGAGATTACCAGACAGGCTGGAGTAGTGATTACACAGCTTGAACAGGAAGTCCCGCAGGATATGAGTGGCAGCGTCTATGAAGTCGTCGCTGGAGGTCTAGCGGAAACCGGTGCGTTGCTGGCTCAGTTTAATCAACTGAGCGCACAAACAGAAAACCAAGACGATGCTTGGATGAAGCAGCTGGAAGACGTGCAACAAAAACTTGAAGCCTGCGATGGCTGGAAGTTTAGCCAGAATATTGACAGTATTATTTCCCTGCTAACTCTAGATGAGCATGCTGATTTTGCGCAGCTCTCGGGTGGTGTAAAGCGTCGTGTCTTGTTAGCCCGCGCGCTGGTTCAGGATCCGGATATCTTGCTGCTGGATGAGCCGACCAACCATCTGGACATTAGCGTGATCCAATGGCTGGAAGAGTTTTTACTGAATTACAAAGCGACACTAATATTCATCACCCACGACCGTAGCTTCTTGCGCCGTTTAGCCACACGCATTGTTGAGATTGATCGTGGCGTTGCCAGCAGCTGGCCTGGTGATTATGACAATTTCTTACGCCGCAAAGAGGAACAGCTAGATGCTGAGAACGCAGAGAACGCTCGCTTTGCCAAAAAACTGGCCGAGGAAGAAGTTTGGATTCGCAAAGGAATAAAAGCACGCCGCACCCGCAATGAAGGCCGCGTCAGGGCGCTCGAAGCTATGCGCAGAGAGCATGCCGCTATTCGTAAGCGCCAGGGCAATGCCAAGTTACAAATGGATAGTGGCGAAAAATCTGGCAAGAAAGTGGTAGAAGCAAAAAATATTTGTTATGGAATCGACGGAAAAAGCCTCGTTGATGACTTTTCCATTCTGATTCAACGTGGTGACAGGATCGGTTTGATAGGCCCTAACGGTGTTGGTAAAACTACCCTGCTCCGCCTACTGCTCGGAAGACTGGAACCCACTTCAGGTACAGCTGAACTAGGCACTAGCTTACAGGTCGCATACTTCGACCAGTTGAGGGATCAGTTAGATGAGAACCAATCAGTTAAAGACAATCTGGATCGTGGCGCAGACAACATTACGATTAACGGTAAAAGCAAACATGTAATTAGCTACCTACAGGATTTTTTGTTTACACCACAGCGTGCCAACTCGCCGGTTAATTCGCTATCCGGTGGTGAGCGTAATCGCTTGATGCTGGCGAAGCTATTTATCAAACCCGCCAATGTATTGGTGCTCGATGAGCCGACCAACGACCTTGATGTTGAAACCTTAGAGCTGTTAGAAGACCTGCTGCTAAACTATGAAGGCACCGTTATTATTGTGAGTCACGACCGGACCTTTATTAACAACTTGGTTAGTAGTTGTTTGATTTTTGAGGGTAATGGCATTATCCGAGAATATATTGGAAGCTACGATGAATGTATGCAACAGCAGAAGGAACGTGCAGCCAATGAGGCAGCAGCAAAAAGTAAGCAAAAGCCAGTTACCGTCACCGCTAACAAGGTAAGTAATCAACCTAAAGGTAGTGGCAAAAAGCTCAGCTTTAAGCTACAACATGAGTTGGATAACTTACCCAAAGAAATTGAAATTCTCGAGCAAAAGATCGAAGCCATTGAGGCCGAGATGGCTTCGGCAGCATTTTTTAAACAAGATCATGCAGCCGCTCAAAAGGTTACGGATAAATTCCAGTTATTGCAAAAAGAGTTGGATCATAAGTTTGCACGCTGGGAAGAATTAGAAGGATAAACTGGCATGAATATCGCAGATTACCGCAGAGAGTACACACAAAGCGGCCTAAACAGAAAAGACTTAGCCGCAGACCCTCTTAAGCAGTTTGAGCGCTGGTTTAAGCAAGCGCTTGACTCAGACTACCCTGATGCAAATGCCATGAGCCTGTCTACCGTGTCCGCAGAGGGTAAGCCTAGCGCTCGCACTGTGCTGCTTAAAGGATTGGACGATGAGGGCTTTACCTTTTTCACTAACTACAACAGCGCTAAAGGTCAGGATATTGCGGGAAATAATCAGGTCGCATTATTATTCCCCTGGCTACAGTTTGAACGTCAGGTGCGTATTAGTGGCACTGTAGAAATGCTTTCACCGGAGGCGTCCGCGGAATACTTCTTATCGCGCCCTCTAGGCAGTCAACTGGGAGCTTGGGCTTCTGATCAGAGCAAAACAATCGCCTCACGAGAAGCCTTGTCTGATCAGTTTAATGCCATTGCCGAACGTTTTAAGGACCGCTCACCTACCACGCCTGAACACTGGGGAGGGTATAAGGTTATTCCTGAAGCAATTGAGTTTTGGCAGGGACGTGAGAGTCGGCTGCACGACCGCTTCGAATACCGTCTAGTTGAAGGACTATGGGAAGTGCATCGATTGCAACCCTAAAGTAAAGCGAACCTGCCCTATGGGACTCTCATAGCACTGGGGTGATCAGCATTGAGTTGCAATAAATCCCAGAGATTCCCATATAAATCCTCAAATACAGCCACTATACCGTATTCCTGTTCTTTGGGTTCTCGAATAAAATTGATGCCAATTGAAACCATATGATTATAGTCACGCCAAAAATCATCGGTATTTAGAAACAAGAACACCCTACCGCCCGCTTGATTTCCAATAAAGTCATGCTGTTCTGGCTTTGATGCTTTCGCAAGCAACAGGGTAACCCCGCTCGAATTTGGGGGTGCAACTACAACCCAGCGCTTATCTTGCTCTGGCAGATAGGTGTCTTCGATTAATTCGAAACTGAGTTTATCAACATAGAACGCTATCGCCTCATCGTAGTCTTTGACTACCAAAGCGATGTGGATAATGTTTTGTTTCATGACAGTTCACACCTTTGGAAGTAACTTTTTAATCCAAACCAACAAAAATCCCAGCTCTAAGAGACTGGGATCAATGTACTTACTTCAACTGTTTAACTGAACCACTCAAAAGCAGCCCATCACAAAACTATCACTGAAGCCCTTTAACCAACACCATGCTCTTCAACACATTGAGTGCCTCAAACAATTGGAAGTCAGTCTCAACCAAGTTTTTATTTTTCTCTTTCTCAGCAGCTTTGGCGTCTTCATCCTTAGTCTCTTCCTTGGTTGCTTCCTTAGCAAGGTCCTGAGCGCTCTTTGGCTTAGCTTCTTCACCATCTTCGCCTTTAGCGTTAGAAAGATGACCGGTTAAGTCAGCTTCAGACAACGGCTGGAACTCTTCTGCCTGCTCTTTCTTGCCATTGGTAAGCTTCAATGGCTCAACAATGATATCCGGCTCAATACCCTTCGCCTGAATAGAGCGACCTAACGGCGTAAAGTAACGTGCCGTTGTGATCTTCACTGCAGTAGTGCGGTCAATCGGTAAGACCGTTTGCACTGAGCCTTTACCGAAGGTCTTAACACCGACGATTAGTGCGCGCTTGTGATCCTGAAGCGCGCCAGCGACAATCTCAGAAGCCGAGGCCGAACCTTGGTTCACTAACACTACTAACGGAGCACCATCCAGAATATCGCCTCTCTCAGCATCATAGCGCATCACTGCGTCATGAACGCGTCCCTCAGTGTAGACAATCTTGCCCTTTTGTAAGAACAAGTCACTGACGCCAACCGCGCCATTTAACACTCCACCCGGGTTGTTACGCAGATCAAGTACCAAACCTTTGAGCTTACTTCCACTCTCTTCAACTAGTTTCGATACCGCCTCAGAAACACCATCTGTAGTTTTCGACTGGAAGCTAGAAATACGTAAATATCCAAACCCATCTTCGAGCATACGCTGCTTTACACTGCGCACGCGGATAATGTCGCGAACAACCTTAATCGTAAACGGAGAATCTTTTCCTTCACGAACAATCATGAGGTTAATCGGTTGGCCCGGCTTACCACGCATGATTTTAACCGCATCGCCAAGCGTGAGGCCTTTAACTGGCTTATCATCCAAGCGAATAATTAAATCACCCGCTTCAATCCCAGCTTTTTGTGCAGGCGTGTCATCGATAGGGGAAATAACTTTTACAAAGCCATTCTCCATGCCTACTTCGATGCCCAGACCACCGAACTCTCCAGAAGTGCCGACTTGCAGCTCAGTAAATGATTCTTCATCGAGATAAGCAGAATGTGGATCCAGCCCCGTCAACATGCCACTAATTGCATCGCTCATTAGTTTCTTGTCGTCCACTTCTTCTACGTAATCACTCTTGATGCGTAAGAACACTTCTGTGAATTTTTGTAGCTCCTCTAGTGGAACTTTGCTGGTAGCCAATGCGTGCACACTTATACTTGCAGTACCTGCTGCCCCAAGCAAGGTACCAACGACTAATCCTGTCGTAAGTGTTTTGTTCATTTTGATTTGCATATCTTCTCCAGTATGGACATCTAATCTTGATTCAGATGTCAGAATCTCGCTCATTATTATTTTCAAGCTGGTTTGTAACTCAGAGTTTAAGCATTAAACCAACGCTTTGCACTTCGTTTATTCATAAAACTATTAAGAAATACGTATTCAGTACAGTATCGGACTTAATCAGGCAGCTATCTGCACCATCTTGCAGGGTTTTGAGTGCGCGCACCCCTGCGAATTTCAAAATACAGCGCATTTTGCTCTTGGCCACCAGAGTTGCCAACCGCAGCAATCACGGCGCCCGCCTTAACCACATCACCCGTTCGACGATACACAGCGCGATTGTAAGCGTACAACGTTCGATAGCTTTTATCGTGCTGTAGAATCACCACAAACCCATAGCCACGTAATGGGCCTGCATACTCAACCTTGCCTTCAGCAACGGCGTGTACCCGTTGACCACCGGGTGCTTTGATCAATACCCCTTTCCATTTTTGTTTTTGATTGCGCCGACTACCGTATTTTTTGTAAATGCGCCCTTTTACTGGCCAAGACAATCGTCCGCGAAGTGATGAAAACGGACGGTTCGCCACAAAGTTTAGTGATGTTTTTTTACCCTTAGGCTTTGCCCTGTTCTTTTCTTTTGTTGTCTTTCTGGCTGCCTTAGTCGTTTTCTTAGTCTGTTTGCGCTTGGCCTGCTTTTTTCGTTCTCTTTCGCGTGCAGCGGCGCGCTTAGCTTCAGCAGCGGCTTTTGCTTTTTGCTTACGGATAAGGTTATCAAACACAGCTTGCAGGGCTGCTTCCTGCTTCTTGAGCTTATTAAGTTTAGACTGTTTGCTGACAACAATAGACTTTGATTTTTTTAGTGCTTTTTCATTGTTTTTCAGTTCTTTATTCAGATTAACCTTGTCTGCATCAAGGCTGACTCGCAATTTTTGAAGCCTCTCTTTATCTTGTTTAATACTTAATTCAATTTTTTCTGCCTTAGCAAGGCTTTTGCGTACGTTCTTGATCCTTTCAACGCGACTTCTGTTCAAATATTCAAAATACTTAGTCGTCCGGCTTATATCTGAAGGGTCATCCTGCTTGAGCAACAAACGCAAGTGTGACTCTTCACCTGAGCTATACATCGCCAGCAGTTGCTTAGCTAAGGCCTCTTTTTCGACCTTGATTTTCTGAAACAATTCACGTTTGGTCTGATTTGACTTAATCATTTGTTGAGTGATTGCCGATATTTTCTTCTCTGCATCGTACTGCTTACGCGACAGTCGATTTATCTCCGCTTCATTTTTTTTAAGCTCAGCAGAAATATCATTAGTTTTCTGGCGGGCTTTCTTTAAGCTTGAGTTTGCCTTAGAAATTTCAGCTTTGATTTTTTGCTGCTTGGTATCTGCATGCGCAGCGCTGGAAAGCGTACCTACGAACAACAACAAACAAAGAAAGAGTAGCCGGTTTAGCAATGTATTTACCTAATTTTTTTGATATTGAGACAGTAACACACGTTAAAACTATCAATAAATACTGACTCTACACTTGATCCATACTAAAGTATCCGTGTGCACTAATCCATTGTAAGCTTTTTACCATATAGGAATAAACTAGTTTTAGGGGCAATTACCAAAATGAAAATCTCTAACACCCCAGCATTTAGCAATGCGGATTTACTTGCGCGGGAAAAAGATATCGAACAGGCATCCCGCTCACTGAAAGCGATTGCGCACCCACTGCGTCTCAAGATCCTGTGTGTTCTGAGCGATCATGAAGTAAGTGTGCAAGATATTGTTGACTCTGTGGGTACGTCACAAAGCAATATTTCGCAACACCTGGCGATACTTCGTGATAAAGGAGTACTGGGATCTCGAAAAGAAGCCAATAAGGTTTTTTATCGGATTGCAGACTCTCGTATGCTGAAACTCTTAGACATGATGCAAGAGGTTTTTTGCTCACCGAAAAAGTAAAATCTGATAAAGCTTAAGCCACGCAACAAAATCTACTAAAAATACTGCGAAGCTTTACCAAAGACGGTGCAAACGGTATCTTATCGGCCTATCTTTATATCAGACGGTTTTAACATGCAAGAATACCTCGAATTTGCTCGCACCAATCCCTTATTATTTCTAGGCTTTTTCGCTGTTTTAGGGCTTATCATATGGACTGAATACGGCCGCTTTAGCAGAAAGTACAAAATGCTGCCGGTAAACAATGCGGTGCGTCTAATTAACGATGATAAAACAATTGTCGTCGATGTCCGTGATGATAGTGAAGTCGAAAGTGGCAGAATACAGGGTGCTAAGCACATTCCACTGGGCAGTTTTGACACTCGAATTGGCGAGCTGGATAAATTCAAATCAGACCCCATTGTAGTTTATTGTCGTACCGGGAACCGCTCAGGGGGTGCCTGCAAGACACTCACGGCAGCTGGCTTTCAGAATGTAAACAATCTTGAGGGTGGCTTAGTGGCTTGGGAAACTGCGAGTTTGCCGCTGGCAAAACGATAAAATTGAGAATATTATGAGCGCTAAAATCACAATGTACAGCACACGCTTCTGTCCTTACTGCATGCGGGCAAGAAGCTTACTTAACAATAAGAATGTAGCGTATGAAGAGATTGATGTTGGCAGCGACACTAGCCTTTGGCAGAAGATGCAACAGTTGAGTGGGCGTGATTCTGTTCCGCAAATTTTCATCAATGATGAAGCTATTGGCGGCTATGACGACATGGCTTTACTAGATCGTCAAGGGAAGCTTGATTCGCTACTGGCCACGAGCGGCTGAACGTATAATCGATCAGATCTTACAAGTATCATTAAACAAGCAAAATCTATACTAACAACTACTGAAACAGGAAGAATCATGGCAGAAGAAGGACAAGCAGCAGCGGCAGAAAATGCCGAGGAACCACAATTTGTAATCGAGCGTATTTATATAAAAGACGTGTCATTTGAGTCACCGAATAGCCCCGCTATTTTCACTCAGGAATGGGAGCCTGACACTAACCTTCAGTTGAACACTCAGGTTACGCCACTCTCAGATGGTCATTACGAAGTTGAATTGATGATCACAATCACAGTAAAAAGCAAAGAAGAAACTGCGTTCTTAGTCGAAGTAACACAGGCCGGTGTGTTTAAGATTACAGGATATCCTGATGATCAGCTGAATCATTTGTTAGCCAGCTATTGCCCAAGTAATCTCTTCCCTTATGCGCGTGAGGCCATTGCGAGTCTAATCTCCAAAGGTAGCTTCCCGGAAATGCATTTATCGCCTATCAATTTTGATGCACTCTATGCACAGCGCATGGAAGAAGAGCAAAAGGCGGCACTCGATGGCGGATCAGCCGAGGCTTAATGTCACGCCCTGAACACTTTTCTGTTTATGGAGCGGGCTCATGGGGCACCGCTCTGGCTATCCAACTATCCAGAAATGGCATTAGCACCCGACTTTGGGGCCACCGCAGCGATAGGTTGGACTGCTACAGTCGTGAAAGAAAAAATACGGATTACCTACCTGACGCTGACTTTCCAGCAAGTTTGCATTGCGAGAAAGACCTTAGCGAACTCACTCAACACAGCCAGTACCAACTAGTCGTTGTTCCTAGCCATGGCTTTCGTGATCTACTGCTGGCGCTCAAACCTCATCTGAATACCAAACACAAGTTACTCTGGGCCACTAAAGGCCTGGAATTAAACAGCGGGAAATTGCTCCATCAGTTAGTTGAAGAAACGCTACCACAGATAACTAATTATGGCCTGGTTTCTGGCCCTACGTTTGCAGCAGAGGTTGCCAAAGGACTTCCCACGGCAATGACCGTGGCGGCTACCTCTCTATCGCTGGCTGAGGAAACAGCAGCGGCCTTTCAATCAGACAAATACAGAGTCTATACCTCGGATGATATTGTTGGTGTGGAACTCGGTGGCGCGGTAAAAAACGTGTTGGCTATTGCCGCAGGAATTGCTGATGGGTTGGGATTTGGCGCAAATGCCCGCACTGCTCTAATTACGCGAGGCTTTGCTGAAATTATTCGCCTGGGTCAAGCGATGGGTGCTAAATCAGAAACATTAATGGGCTTGTCTGGAATCGGAGACCTCATCCTTACCTGCACCGATGACCAGTCAAGAAACCGCCAATTAGGCTTAGCTTTAGGCGCAGGTAAAACCCTGTCACAGGCGGTAGAGGACATTGGTCAAGCTGTGGAAGGTGCTAAAACCTCACAAAGCATTAATCAACTAGCGCAACGTGCAGGCGTTGAGATGCCAATTTGTTTCGCTGTTCATCAAATACTTTACGAAAACCTATCGCCAAATGATGCAGTTGAAGCTTTGATATCACGACGAACCAAATCCGAGTTCTAAGCTACTAAGCTTTAACGGGCTTCATTAATAAACAAATTAATGCTATAAAGTACCCAGATTTAGGTTGGGGCCAGCAGTTGGCTTTCGGGAAAAATTTGAACAGGAGAACTTCGCATGATGGATAACTTAAACATGAGCGATGCAGTAAGATTGGGCTATGGGGCACTTATTCTGCTTTCATCTATCCTAACCATGGCTAGCTCAGGCTGGATTTGGTTAATGGTTATTGTGGGTGCAGTTATCGCTCAGTCAGCATTCACTGGCTTCTGTCCAATGACTATGCTGTACAATAAGTTAGGAATGTTTAGCGACAAGTAAGTAGATTAGTTAGTTGTCACTGAAAAAGCCGGTTGAAATAACCGGCTTTTTTGTGTTCAGCTTACCAAACTACCTTTTTCCTTCGTTAAGCAATCCAACTACGTGCATTTCTAAACATTCGCATCCATGGCCCGTCTTCACCCCACTCATCAGGATACCATGAGTTTGTGACCGTGCGACACACGCGCTCCGGATGCGGCATCATAATTGTCACACGACCATCATCGCTACATAATCCTGTAATTCCGTCCACCGAGCCGTTCGGGTTTTCAGGATAGTGCTGAGTTGGGTTACCTTGGCTATCTACATAACGCAAAGCAACTTTTTGTGACTCGAGTAGTTCTGCAGTAACAATATCCGCATCAAATACTGCCCTACCTTCACCGTGAGCAACAGCAATCGGTAGTTTAGATCCCCCCATTCCCTTTAGAAAGACAGAAGGTGAGTCCATAACTTCAACCATACTCACACGCGCTTCAAACTGTTCAGAGTGGTTACGATAAAACGTTGGCCAGTGTGATGCTCCCGGAATCATATGTTTGAGCTGAGAAAGCATTTGGCAGCCGTTACAGACACCCAAGGCAAAGGTATCTTTACGCTCGAAGAAATCACTGAAAGACTGACTAGCCAGCTGGTTAAACAGGATCGTCTTAGCCCAACCGCCACCAGCACCCAACACATCCCCGTAAGAGAAGCCACCGCAGGCAACCAGTCCTTTAAACTCACTGAGGGAGACTCTACCGCTTAAGATATCCGTCATATGCACATCAATTGCCTGAAAACCTGCTTTATCAAAAGCCGCTGCCATTTCTATCTGTCCATTAACCCCCTGTTCGCGAAGGATGGCTACTTTGGGTCTTTCTGTAACAAGGGTATTCTTAATGAGGTCAAGAACAATATTCTCATCAACGTCGAAAGTTGCTGAGGCAAATAGTCCCGTATTATTCGTATCAGTGATTCCTTCAAACTCCTGATCAGCGCACTCGGTATTATCGCGTAAGGATTGCATGCGATAACTTACTTCACTCCAAACTTGCTGTAGGCCAGCGCGTGATTGGCTATAAACTTGCTTACCACCATGACTAAATTGAATGGTATCAGAAGAATTCAGCGACCCTATTTCGTGCGTATACTGACTGAGACTCGCCTTGTCAAAAGCCTGCATGACTGATTCTGCATCAGCTGTTTTGATTTGAATCACTGCGCCAAGTTCTTCATTGAAAAGGGCTTCTAGTACTGCAGTTTTTGTATCATTAACCACACCATCTAAGTTAACACTAATCCCCGTGCGCCCCGCAAAAGCCATTTCACTTAAGGTCGCAAGTAGTCCTCCGTCAGAGCGATCGTGATAGGCTAGCAACAAACCATCCTCATTTAATCTCTGCAGGGTCTCAAAGAAACCAAGCATCATTTGTGTATCCTGAAAATCAGGCGCGACATCCCCTACCCGATTATAAACCTGAGATAGCGCTGAAGCTGCCATGCGATTTTCACCCTTACCCAAGTCTATTAGGATTAGTTGGGTGTCACCTTGATCAGTGCGCAGCTGCGGCGTTAAGGTATTTCGAATGTCTTTGGCTACAGAAAAACTGCTCACGATTAGCGACAGCGGAGCAGTCATTTCTCGCGACTTATCCCCTTGTTGCCAAACCGTTTTCATCGACAGCGAATCTTTACCGACCGGGATACAAATCCCTAATTTAGGACAAATTTCCTCCCCTACCGCCTGAACCGTTTCAAACAGTGCAACATCTTCACCAGAATGACCCGCCGCTGCCATCCAGTTAGCTGACAGCACCATATCTGATAACTTATTGATATTCGCAGCAGCAATGTTAGTAATCGCTTCACCAATAGCCATTCGGCCCGACGCAGCGGGATTTACTAATGCTATTGGAGTACGTTCACCGATGGCCATTGCCTCACCTGTATACCCCTGATAATCCGTCGCAGTTACCGCAACATCGGCGACCGGTACTTGCCATGGACCGACCATTTGGTCACGATTGACCATACCGGTAATACTCCGGTCACCTATAGTAATCAGGAAGGATTTTGAGGCGACGGACGGCAAGCTCAACACGCGTTTGACTGCCTCTTCCAGACTAATGTCAGTGAGGTCTAGGGCATGCTTTTTGAAGCTGACACTGGTTACATCGCGCTGCATTTTGGGCGGTTTACCCAGCAATACATTCATCGGCATATCGACAGGATTATTATCAAAATGAGAATCCACAACCCGTAAGTGTTGATCTTCCGTGGCGACTCCAACTACTGCATAGATCGCGCGTTCACGCTGACAAATCGCTTCAAACTCAGCCAAGCGTTCTGCGGCAATGGCCAGCACATAGCGCTCCTGAGCTTCATTACACCAGATCTCCATCGGCGCCATGCCCATTTCAGCATTCGGCACATCGCGTAACTGGAATTTTCCACCGCGCCCCGCATCATTAATTATTTCAGGAATGGCATTAGAAATACCGCCTGCACCGACATCATGAATCGACAACACTGGGCCGTTATCACCCATGGCATTACAGCGATCGATGACTTCCTGACAGCGCCGTTCCATTTCAGGATTACCCCTCTGCACGGAGGCAAAGTCAAGGTTCTCGCTGCTGGTTCCACTGGCCATAGAAGACGCAGCACCACCACCCAAGCCAATCAACATGGCTGGTCCACCTAACACGACAATAGGAGTACCTTCTGGCAACTCTTTTTTATGCAGATTTTGCGGACGAATATTGCCTAAACCACCTGCCAGCATAATTGGCTTGTGGTAACCACGTAACTCGGTGCCATTTGGCCCCGGCACTTCCGCCTCAAACGTGCGAAAATAACCACACAAATTAGGACGGCCAAATTCGTTATTAAATGCTGCTGCACCAATCGGCCCTTCCAACATAATATTTAATGCTGAATCAATGCGACTTGGACGGCCAAACTCCTGCTCCCACGGCATTTCATATTCTGGAATCTTCAGGTTGGATACTGAGAACCCGCACAAACCCGCCTTAGGTTTGGAACCATTGCCTGTTGCGCCTTCATCTCGAATCTCTCCCCCCGAGCCGGTTGCAGCACCAGGAAATGGCGAAATCGCCGTAGGGTGATTATGCGTTTCAACCTTCATTAAAAGATGAACCGGCTCGTTGTGCTGAGCGTAGGTATGACTTCCCGGTGTTGGAAAAAATCGACTGGCATGTGGCCCTTCAATCACCGATGAGTTATCGCTATAGGCCGTTAATACCCCTTCAGGCGAGCATTTATGCGTATGGCGAATCATGCCAAATAGGGTCTGCTTCTTAGGCTTTCCATCGATTACCCAATCCGCATTGAATATCTTATGCCGACAATGCTCAGAATTAGCTTGAGCAAACATCATCAACTCAACGTCCGTTGGATCACGCTCGAGCCTTGCGTAATTTTCAGCTAGGTAGTCAACTTCATCATCTGACAACGCAAGACCAAGCGAAACATTAGCTTCCTTTAGCGCTTTTTGAGGCATATCACCAAGCTTAACCGTGCT
>CALAJG010000115.1 GCA_937923375.1 uncultured Leucothrix sp. | reverse complement strand
GACTTTCATCTATTTATCCCCTTAGCTGAACTGTTGCAGGAAGCGTGTATCGTTATCGAACAAGATACGCAAATCATCGATGCCATAACGCAACATCGCCAAACGCTCTACACCAAAACCAAAGGCAAAGCCTGAATATTTCTCTGAATCGACACCGGTGTGTTTCAACACTTCGGGGTGCACCATGCCGCAGCCCATCACTTCTAACCAACCGGTATGGCTACAGACTTTGCAGCCTTCACCGCTACACAACACACATTGGATATCAGTTTCTGCTGACGGCTCAGTAAATGGGAAGTAAGACGCTCTGAATCGCGTCGGCAGCTCATCAACCTCGAAAAACGCTTTAAAAAAGGCGTCTAGTACACCTTTGAGATCAGCAAAGGTCACATCGGTATCGACCATTAGGCCCTCAACCTGATGAAACATCGGGCTGTGCGTAATATCCGAGTCACAGCGATACACACGACCCGGTGCAATCACCCGATACGGCGGCTCACTATTTTCCATGGTACGCACCTGAACTGGCGAGGTATGAGTTCGCAACAGCAAACCATCATCAAAATAGAAGGTATCGTGCATGGCACGCGCAGGATGATGTTCAGGAACATTTAGCGCGGTAAAATTATGGAAGTCATCTTCAATTTCAGGACCTTCAACCACATCAAAGCCTAATTGAGCAAAGATCGCTTCGACTCGCTTAATTGTTTGCGTGATCGGATGCAGGCTACCCGTTTCAGAACCACCACGGCCGGGCAATGTCACGTCAACACTCTCAGCCTCAAGACGCGCGTTGAGCGCCGCCTCTTGTAGCGCACTTTTGCGCTCATCCAAGGCAACAGCAAGCGCTTGCTTGGCTTTATTGATCTCCTGACCCGCATCACGTCGCTCTTCTGGTGGTAACTGCCCCAGTTGCTTTAACTGATCGGTAAGCACCCCTTTTTTCCCCATGTAGCGCACACGCACTTCATCCAGCGTCGTTAAATCTGCCGCTGAAGAAACGTCGTCTAGTGCTTGCCCCATGAGCTCCGATAATTGTTTCACAGAAAAACTCCAGTCACTTCCATTTGATGCAAAGGAACCATTATCACTACCCCCTCTGCTTAAAATATGCTTTGCAATTACGTAACAGCCACTCGACATAAGGACTGAACACAACAACAAAAAACAAAAAAGCGGGGAAAGGCATCAACCTTTCCCCGCTTTAAATCATCAAATTTATCTAATGATTCAGACCATCTAAACAGATGACCTTAGATTCAATCAATTGAATCAAGCAGCGAGGGCGGCTTTAGCCTGCTCTGCTACCTTCTCAAATGCATCGATATCGTGTACGGCTAAATCAGCCAGCATCTTACGGTCAACTTCAATACCTGCTTTATGGATACCGTTCATCAAACGGCTATAAGAGATATCAAACATACGCGCTGCCGCATTGATACGTACAATCCACAATCTGCGGAATTGGCGTTTCTTCTGACGACGGTCACGGTACGCATACTGACCTGCTTTGGTTACTGCCTGTGTCGCAACACGATAGACACGACTTCTCGCGCCGTAATAACCTTTCGCTTTCTTAAGGACTTTCTTGTGCTTAGCACGGGCTGTTACACCACGCTTAACTCTTGCCATGATTCATTCTCCTTATGCGTAGGGCATCATTTTACGAACTGAAGGTGTGTCGCATGCTTCTACGACATCGCCCGCACGAAGGTGACGCTTACGCTTTGAACTCTTCTTGGTCAGAATATGACGCAGGTGAGATTGCTTACACTTGAACGTGCCATTAGCACGCTTGCGGAAACGCTTTGCAGCACCGCTGTTGGTTTTCATCTTTGGCATCTTTATCTCCGTTGATAACGGTTAATCAAACATCCCTCAAGAGTGCCTGCCTTGAAGGGATGCGTATAAAACTTATTGTACGCCTTTGTCTTTAGTAATGGGTGCCATTACCATGATCATCTGGCGACCTTCCATCTTTGGAAATTGCTCAACGGTAGCAATCTCAGCCAAATCGGCTTCTACTCGCTTGAGCATATCCATTCCTAAATCGCGATGCGCCATTTCACGACCACGGAAACGCACAGTAACCTTGGTCTTGTCGCCTGCTTCAAGAAACTTTGTCATGTTACGCAGTTTGATATTGTAGTCGCCAATATCTGTAACGGGACGGAATTTAATTTCTTTAACCTGGGTCTTCTTTTGCTTCTTTTTGGCTACGCCTTTTTTCTTACTATTTTCGAATTTGAACTTACCAAAGTCCATAATCCGACAAACCGGAGGCTCTGCGTTAGGTACAATTTCAACCAAATCCAGTGTTAATGCTGCCGCTTGAGCCATCGCATCTGTATAAGACACAACACCTACATTTTCGCCCTCTGCATCAATCAACCTTACCTCTGGCAAGTCAATCTCATCATTAACACGATTTTTTTTCTGGTTGCGAGCGATACGCTAACCCTCCTAAATAATTACTAAAAATGAGCTTGTCACTAGCTCTCTACCATCTGTGCTTGATTCACATCACAACGCTGATCGATCTCATTTTTCAGGTGTGAAATCAAAGAATCTACCGTCATTGTACCAAGATCTTCACCAGTTCGGGTTCGAACTGCCACGGAATCTGCCTCTACTTCACGATCTCCAACCACCAAAAGGTAGGGAATGCGTTGTAGAGTGTGCTCGCGGATTTTAAATCCTATCTTCTCATTTCTCAAGTCCGACGTGGCACGAATTCCGACTTTTTTCAACCGTTCTACCGCTTCTTGGGCAAAATCAGCCTGTGAATCGGTAATATTCATAATAACGACCTGATCAGGCGACAACCACAACGGAAAGCGCCCTTCATGATGTTCGATCAGAATTCCGATAAAACGTTCAAAAGATCCTAATATTGCACGGTGCAACATGACTGGAACCTGACGCGAACCATCCTCTGAGACATACTGCGCATCTAGGCGGCCCGGCATTGAGAAATCAACCTGAATCGTTCCAAGCTGCCAAACACGACCAATGACATCTCTAAACGAGAATTCAATCTTGGGGCCGTAAAAAGCCCCCTCACCCGGATTTTCCTGCCACTCCAGATCTTTTGCATCTAGCGCGTCGGCCAGTGCCTTTTCGGCTTTGTCCCAATCCCCATCCGACCCTACCCGATTTTCCGGACGAGTGGATAAGCGATAAATAACGTCATCGAATCCAAAGTCACGATAAACGTCGTGCAAGAAGTCCATGAATTCAGCCACTTCTGATTGAATCTGATCTTCAGTACAGAAAATGTGGCCGTCGTCCTGAACAAAACCGCGCACTCGCATCAAGCCATGCAACGCACCTGACATCTCGTTACGGTGACAAGAGCCAAATTCAGATAAACGCATGGGCAAGTCACGGTAGCTCTTAAGACCTTGATTAAACACCTGTACATGACAAGGGCAATTCATTGGCTTTAAAGCAAACTGTTTGTCATCTGACTCCAGCGAGAACATATCATCGCTGTACTTTGCCGCATGGCCGGAACGCTCCCACAAAGAGAAATCCACCAACTGTGGTGTTTTAATTTCTTTGTAGTCACGTAAGCGCTGCTGTTCACGCATGTATTGTTCGATTGTCTGATAAACCGTCCAGCCCTTTGGATGCCAAAACACCTGCCCTGGCGCTTCTTCTTGAATATGGAACAAGTCTAGTTGACGACTCAAACGACGGTGATCACGCTTTTCCGCTTCCGCAACATTATGCAGATACGTCTTTAATTCTTTCTTGCTGCCCCAGGCTGTGCCGTAGACGCGCTGCAGCATTTCGTTGTTAGAGTCACCACGCCAATACGCACCCGCTAGTTTTGTTAGTTTTACGGCGGGGATTTTACCTGTGCTCGGAACGTGCGGGCCGCGGCACAAATCGATAAAGTCATCCTGACGATAAAGTGACAAATCTTGATCGGCTGGAATCGACTCAATGATCTCTGCTTTGTATTCTTCACCCATATCACGGAAGAACTTAACCGCAGAATCACGATCCATGATTTCGCGAGAGACAGGAATATCCTGCTTGATCAAATCCTGCATGCGCTTTTCGATGGCTTCCAAATCTTCGGGAGTGAACGCTCTCTCGTAAGCAAAGTCGTAATAGAAACCGTTTTCGACTACAGGGCCGATGGTGACTTGCGCAGTCGGGAACAATTGCTTAACCGCTTGCCCCATCAAATGAGCGGACGAGTGACGAATCACTTCGAGTCCTTCTTCATTCTT
>CALAJG010000114.1 GCA_937923375.1 uncultured Leucothrix sp. | reverse complement strand
TAGCAACCCCTACCCGTCAAATCTTTCAAGAACACAGTGTTAATACTACATTATTAAGCAGGTTACTTCCTTTTGCTTTTTGCTAATTTTGTCAACAGCCCCAAACGCTGCCATACCACCTTCAACATCATTACGGACAGCCTAGGCAGCTTCGATGTTCACATAAAGCGTTTTATAAGCACCATTTTCATTCAATGCTTCGGACATTGCGAGCAAGTGCATGTAGCACGAAGTATTTTCCTGTATCGATCAGGTGCTGAACTTCTGCCCAGTCAAGACGATAAATGGGGTCAATATGATAATGACTTTCAGCTTGAATCGGGCCTGCCGTATTGAAGTGCTTTTGCATGAACCGAATCTATTACTGAATGAGGTATTGAGATTAGCATGAACGGTAAAAAGTCACTTGCAGGAAGCGCAAGGCAGTCGTTTGAGTGACCATGGGAATTCCCAAAGAGTAGTAAAGCTTCAACCTAGAGTCAGTTACAAACAGGGTTTATTCTAAAATCCACATAAACAATGAAGAGTTAAGACAGCCTGCCTCATTGTTGGCCTATCTCGAGCTTCAAGAAATCTATTCAAAATTTCATTTGGAAAAAATCACTTCGATTTACTTTTGAATAACATAGATATCACGACCCATAGTCCGAAGCATACCAGAACACCACCTACCCAATATTTGTTAGCTCCAATATGAACAAGTGGTGTCTGTGGACCTCCACCCAATAACCCAGTGTCAATGACTGCCAATCCACCAAAGATAAACATACAACCAAGTAATATAAAACCAAGCTTGTCTTTCATTTAGAAACTCTATTTAGTCGTAAATAATTGACTGCAAATGTTCCATAGTTGAGGTTACTCTCAACAGTTAATTCAGATGAAGGCATCAGTTAAGGATTACATAACGTCGATTTATGCGAAGCAGACTATCTTACCCTTCAGTACATAATAACCGTTATGGCAAACTTATTAAATGTCGGCCTGTTTATCCGTTTGTTGAGCTTATGGTTTTGGCTTAGTCGAAGCAGCCCTGCCCCAAAATTCGTTCAGGTCGTTACTACCCCCGAAATCATCCTACAAGCCGATGAAAGAAGCAGTAAATCTGTTCTCAAAAAATGCACACGACATGCCATCACAAATGGTTTACAGTAATATAAATAATAATAAATTTATAAACCAATACGGAAGGTACAAAAAATGATCGGAGAGCGACTAAAGCGTGCTCGTGCAGCATCTGGTCTATCCATGAAAGCGTTAGGCGAAGCAGCAGGCGTCAGCGCCAACATGATTAAAAAGTATGAGCATGACACCAGCATGCCCAGCTCAGGCGTTTTAATAAATCTATCAAAAGCATTGCAGGTTCGCAGTGAGTATTTTTTTCGCCCATCAAAAGTTGAGCTGTCCGGCGTCGAGTATCGCAAAAGAGCGAACACTCCTAAAAGCATACTAAAGCGTATAGAGGCAGATGTGCTCGATCAAGCGGAGCGCTGGCAAGAGCTCGCTAATCTCTGGCCCAATTTTCCAGTACCTGAGTTTTCGCTTCCAAAGTCTTTACCCAGTCGAATCAACTCACTTGAGGAAGTCGATAACGTTGCTGATCTCATTCGCGCTGAATGGTGCTTGGGCTTAAACCCAATTACTGATCTTATTGATACTCTCGAACTTCACGGTATCTTAGTCATTGTCACTGAGGTCGATGAGAAAGCGAGATTTGACGGACTGCAAACCTCCATATCAGGTAAACCAGTCATCGTGGTGTCTGCCAATTGGCCGGGAGATCGTCAGCGCTTCACCCTTGCTCATGAGCTAGGACATTTGATAATGCATAATCGACTTTCCCTAGACTTAGAGGAAGAGCGTGCGTGCAACCGATTCGCCTCTGCATTTTTGATTCCTGCTTCTAGCATGCGTCAACAACTAGGTATTAAACGCCATAAGTTAGAAGCTCAGGAGCTTTACTTATTAAAGCAAGAGTCTGGCTTGAGTATGCAGGGCTGTTTGTACCACGCAGCCAATCTAAACATCATCACTGAACGTCTACGGAAAAGTTTGTTTATTTTCTTTTCATCACAAGGCTGGCGTAGACAGGAGCCTGGTAAGCCTTACCCAAAAGAAACCACTTTGCTCTTTCAACAGCTAGTTTATCGAGCATTGGGAGAAGGGATTATTTCTGAGTCAAAAGCGGCTGAATTATTAGTGATGCCTATTATGAAGTTCCACCAAGCGCGTAAATTGGAGCTTCTAGATGCAGTTGCTGGTTAGTGATGCCAATATACTCATTGATCTAGAAGAAGGTGGACTAATAACCGCCTTCTTCGACTTACCGTTCGAATTCACAGTTCCAGATATTTTGTTCTTTGAAGAACTTGAAGAACAACATGCCCATCTATTAGATATTGGGTTAGTGGTTCGAGAACTATCGGTCAATACTATGAGCTATGCTTTTTCACTTACACAAAAAGCGCGTGGGCCAAGCAGAATGGATTGCTTTGCGCTTGCCTTAGCAAAACAAGAAAGTTGCCCGCTTTTAAGTGGTGACAAAGCGCTACGAAAACTGGCAAATAATGAGCTCATTAAAACGATGGGAACCATTTGGATAGTCGGTCGACTCGTTGAGGAGAATCTTATTTCAAAAGATGAAGCGAGATCCGCATACAAAAAAATGAAGGCCGCGGGTAGTCGGTTGCCTTGGGATACTGCTGAAGAAGAACTTTCCAAGTTATAAAAAAGGCGACAAGAATTAACTCTGCCGCCTTATTGAAACACTAATATGTTGGTCTGAATATCTTTACTAGATACTCAAAATCATATTTTAGTACTCACACTTGTTATCGCTCATGTAGTCATGAACCTTAATGTGTCCTGCGATGATCAGTGCTTTCAACTCACCCATACGCTTTTCCATTGCAGGTGTCACTAAGTCACGGTTGTGCTCATCTAGAGCCCAGTCAACACCACCCGCTTTAAGATCCATCACTTTTACCGCTGCTTTCCACTCGCCGCTTTTAGCATCTGCGAAAGAAGCATACGCTGCATCACCAACACGCTTAACCATAGAGGTTAGCATAGTGCCTGGCTGTAGGTAGTTTTGGTTGCTATCAACACCGATTGCGTACTTGCCGGTGTCTTTAGCTGCTTGGTATACACCAGCACCTGAACCACCCGCTGCTGCGAATACTACGTCAGCGCCTTTATCAAACTGACTCTTAGCTAGCTCGCCACCCTTACTTGGGTTGTTGAACGCAGCACCGGTAGAACCGATCATGTT
>CALAJG010000113.1 GCA_937923375.1 uncultured Leucothrix sp. | reverse complement strand
TTTGTTGTATGCAAATGAAATTTTATTTTTAGCTAAATAGCCCATGAACTGACCCAAACCTTCGAGCCCGTCGGCAACGTTTGGATTATGCTGGTGATAAACTTTGCCGATGTAACTGCTTAGCTTTTCACCTTTTCCATTCATCAGAACATCAGTGACAAAACCAACCACTAGCTTCTTATTCTCCGCTGTTTTATCAAGATCGGTAATATCTGTCGGGCCGTCAGTCATACTGCGCCCACTGGCTGTTTTAGCGGGTATATCCTGAATAGCGTCCCAGTGCTCAACTAACTTTCCATCCGCCACCCTGAACAAGTCAAACACCGCTTTCGGGCCGTCCATTGAGTATTCGCTATGTACCAGCACCAAGTCTTTATCGCGCAACACCCTGGCAGGCTTGACGGTGATTGGGGCTTCCAGCGTTTTTAAGTAGCCAACAAAACCCAGCAAACCTGCTAAACCATCCGGGGCTGAAGGGTTGTGTTGGATATAACCTTCCGCAACATTTTTCTTGATAAAATTGGTATCGCCATTAACCAGTCCCTGCTGCAGTAGATCGACCGCCTGCGTCTTAATCGCGTCCTGAGAAAATGCAGAAGTGCTGGCTGTCAATGCTAACGCTGCGCCAATACCCAATGCTTTTTTTAATGTCTTGTTCATGCTGTTCACCTAAGTCTGTATTAAAAATATGCTGCACCGCTGACTGTTGATGTGTCTGTAACGTTGCATTGATATGAAGGTTACGGCAGGATGATTGTTATCGGTAGAGGATATTTTACGATTGGACTGTTCGGATTATGAGTACAATAGATTTTTCACACCTGCGTCTGCTAGCAGTATTCGCCACGGTAGTCGAAACACACAGCTTCGCCGCGGCATCGCGCCAGCTGCAAAGCAGCCGCTCACGCATAAGTGAACAGGTATCACAACTTGAAACAGTTTTAGGGGTAAGACTGTTTCAGCGATCAACTCGCCAACTGTTGATCACCCAGGAAGGCAGAAAGGTATACGAGGAAGCGAAGCAGCTACCGCCTATACTGAATAACATAGAAAGTATCGTCACGCCCACTGAACCGCACGGCAGAGTGACCATCACGATGAACCACGATATTGCTCACAAATTCATACTGCCCTTGCTCGGAAAATTCCAAGAGCGTTACCCTCTGATCAATCTTGATCTGATATTGGATGACGAGGAATCTGACCTGATTGCTGAGCAAATTGATTTAGGCATCCGCATTGGCCCACCAAAAGACAACTCACTGATAGGTCGGGTGATACATGAAGAAAGCCTCGATATATTTGCAAGTCCTGCGTATCTGGCGGCAAACGACACCCCAAAGACCGTCGAGGATCTGGAAAAATGTCACTGGATTTTGTTGCCACAGTTTGAACTAGACAACGTGTTACGGCTTCGCTCTGAAAACAAAACGATTGAGATACACCCAAAGACTTATCATCGCTGCAACTCCCCACTCATGATGCAGAAAATGGTCGCTGCTGGGTTGGGTGTCGGCACCCTATTACCAAGCATGATCATGCAAGAAATAGACAATCAGGCGCTGATAAAAATCATGCCTCAGATAAGTTCTGAGCCCCTGCTTTTTTCATTAGTCTACCCGTCGCGCCGACAAGTCCCACAACGCACCCGTGTATTAATAGATTTTTTACTAAATACGAATATATTTAATCATTAAGGGCTGCGTTTAAAAGGCATTAGCAGCAACTTCAAAAGCGATGTTTCACCGCCCTCGTATTGAGACAACCCAATCTTCATGTCTTGATGGCCTCGCTCAGGCTGTGCAACATAACTACCAAAGATACGATCCCACCAAGGAACATTGAAACCGTAATTACTGTTGGTTTCAGTAGGTATCACACTGTGATGCACCCGATGCATATCTGGTGTCACAATGAATAAGCGCAAGATACTATCGAATGGAACTTTGATATTACTGTGATTAAATAGCGCGGTTGCATTAAGCAAAATCTCAAAAACCACGATCGCCAAAACGGGTATGCCAAAGACAATAATCGCCGCAAATTTCACGAGTATAGACAGCACAATTTCGACGGGATGAAAACGCAGCGCGGTACTTGCATCAATCGCGTTATCACTATGGTGTACCTTGTGCAGCCTCCAGAACATTGGCACGACATGAAAGATCCTGTGCTGCCAATAAATGATCAAATCCAACAAGACAATAGCCAGCAAAAATGGCGTTTGAAACCCAAGCAGCGCCAGATCATTTTCCGCAACCCAGATAGCAAACAGCCCAGTCGTCGTAAACAGCAACACCTTCACCGCAATACTACTCATGACAACTAATGATAAATTAGCCAGCACCCGCTTAGGCTTACTGCCCGGCATTGTCCGTCTAGGAATAACAAACTCAAGCGCGCTGAATAAAATCAACAATCCAAGAAACACACTCAACCGAATTATATTTTCATTTTCCATAGCAGCAGCCATCGAGTTAGCGAGAATTAAATACGACTAAAGCCCTGCTTCAGATCTAAAAAAAGCAACCAAAATCGAGCACCGCAGCGCCATCAGCAAGATCCTGTTTATTAAAATAGCGCCTTCCGACCCTGAATGCTTGCATTTAGAGAGGCGAAGCAATTTTTAACAAACAGGATCTTGCGAAAAAGGATATGAATGGTGGGGCGTGAGCGATTCGAACGCTCGACCAATTGATTAAAAGTCAACTGCTCTACCGACTGAGCTAACGCCCCACGTCAAGAACGGCGTATTATAAAGACCGCACTTTCATTTACAAGGCCTTTTTAACAAAAATCACACCTTTTCTAACTGTCTCAACTTATTCGGCAATAAGTGCATATCTGCTAAAGAAGCAACCAACGCCTTGAAGAAATTAGACTCCTCTTCATAAACCATTCCGTAGTACTGAATTTTCATGGTTAGCGCACTGCCAAATACAATAGCCGCAAACGTAATAAATGACCCCAATGCCAATGTAGATACCCCCGTCACGGCCTGACCGATGGTACATCCCATCGCCAGCACGCCGCCTACCCCCATCAAGAAACCACCAACGATGTGTGACAAAAAATCTTTCCAGCTGTTAAACCACTCAAACCGAAACTTGCGCATCACTAAAGAATAGAGAAAAGAGCCCAGTAAAACACCGCCAGCCGCCACTAAAGCGAAGGTCACCATCTGAGTGGAAAAACCGGTTTCAATCCATCGCAACAAGTGCCCTGATGGTTGAACAAAAGTAAACGATTGCGCTCCGACAGCAAATGGACGCTCATCCATCATATCGACCTCATCCAGCAGCTCGACACCCATTTCACCGGTTGTTACCCACCAAGCAGCAACCACAACACCCGCAACAACGAAACCTGCCAGAATATTATCAAAACTGTGCGTAAAATCTTTTGAAGACAATGCCCACTGAATCAGCATCACACCAAGCAGTGCAGCCACTAACAGGCTAGTGATAGTGGCGTCGAAGCCACTAAACCCACTAATGATACTACTGATGCTTTGATCCTCAATATCATGGGCACCTAAATCAACAAACGCGGGCTCCATCCAACTGATGAAAAAGTCATAGCTAAAGTTAGTGAAAATCATCAGATAAGCTGCAATGCCCATCATCAGCAAAACAAAAAATGATTTTATATTGCCACCACCAATCCGCAGGATGGTTTTATTACCACAGCCTGACCCTAAGGTCATACCAATACCAAAGATAATGCCGCCGAGTACGTTACGCGGCCAGGCAAAGATTGGCGTTCGGTACGGCGGGTTAGCAGTATCATTGCTAGCCGTCAGCGACATATCTACTAAACCCAACTGACCAAGCACCAACACACCTAAAATAGCCGCACCCATGGCAAACACCCATGCACGCATACGGCCGGTATCACCGATATTTACTACATCAGACACCGCCCCCATCGTGCAGAAATTGGTTTTAGTTGCGACGACACCCAAAATAAACGCCAGACCAAAAGCCCAGAGCAACACCTGCGTTGTGATTTCCATGAATTCCTACCTAGCTCGGCCCAAATTTTAGAGATTATAACTTCCGTATCATCGCCAGACACCCCCAACAAAACAATATTACTAAGTGGTTATTGGTTGTGGTCGCCCTTGCGGTATTTGTTTTACTTCGCCCCTCGTCTTTGGAGTGTACAAGATGGAGTTATTTTATTGACTCGGAAGGTCTGCGTAAAACAAATACCGCAAGGGCTTGTGATGTCGCGGGTTTGAATGCGAACTTTGAATTAGCTCTTGGAGGTTTTACATTTTGGCAACTCAGTTTATCTTCTAGCTTGAACTCTAAACATAACCATCGCCCAAGACCTGCGTAACATCTTACAATTCCATGAAATCCACAGATCGCGAATAGACTCAAAAGCCTTTGCTGTATGTGTTTTGCGAAGACCTTCCGAAGTCATCAATCCACGGGCAAACAAAAACCCTCAACAACGAGGCGGCGTAGCAAAACACATACAGCAAAGGCGCCCTCATGACTCCTGAGTAATCTCCCGAACAATGTAACCAGGAAATCCCCGCATCGTTAAAAACCGAATTTGTTTTAATTTATCTTTTATCGTCACTGGATAGCCTTCGCCGAATCGTTTGATGCGCTGCTGCTCGGCCAAATCCCACCAATTTACCTCGGCTTCAGAAATTGCCCGATCAGCCATCGCTAGCGTGACTCCCCGCTGCAACAACTGCTGGCGAATTTTAATTTCGCCCTGACCTTTGAGAATTCGCGATCTAACAAAGCTTTCAGCGTAACGAACGTTACTGAGGTAATCTAACGCTTCTAATTGATCTAAAATAGGCCCTAGGTCAACGTCTTCAGCGAAAGGTTTTTGCATCAACTTACGCTTAAGTTCAAAGCGCGAATGCTCGCGCCTCGACAGTAAATCAATCGCTGCCTTGCGGCAGCGACTTTCATTATCTAGCTCACTCTGGCGACTGATCTTCTTTGTCCTCTGCCTCTGCTGGTTCTGGGGCTTTACCTGCTGGCTTCATCAACTTTTCACGCAGCAGCTTTTCAACCGTCTCGGCCACATCAGGATTTTCATTAAGAAAGACTTTAACATTCTCTTTACCCTGACCAATCTTGTCATTTTGGTAGCTATACCAAGAGCCTGCTTTTTGAATCAGGCCTTCGCGAACCCCCAGGTCGATCAGCTCACCTGCGTGTGAAACACCCTGTCCGTAAAGAATCTCAAACTCAGCTTCTTTGAATGGAGGTGCCATTTTATTCTTGACTACTTTGATGCGAGTCATATTGCCCACAATTTCGTCGCCCTTCTTAATAGCACCGATACGACGGATATCCATCCGTACTGAAGCATAGAACTTAAGCGCATTTCCACCGGTAGTCGTTTCAGGACTTCCAAACATCACACCAATCTTCATACGAATCTGGTTGATGAAAATCACCATGGTGTTGGATTTTTGGATATTACCCGTCAGTTTACGCAGTGCCTGTGACATCAAACGCGCTTGAAGCCCCATATGCGAGTCACCCATATCACCTTCAATCTCAGCTCGAGGTGTCAGTGCAGCAACAGAGTCAACAACCACTAAGTCAACGCCACCAGAACGCACCAACATGTCGGCAATTTCCAACGCTTGCTCACCGTTGTCAGGTTGCGAGACAAGTAAATCATCAATTTTCACGCCCAGCTTCTCGGCATAGCCCGGGTCTAGTGCATGCTCAGCATCAATAAACGCTGCGGTGCCACCAGCTTTTTGACATTCAGCAATCGTGTGTAGTGTCATGGTGGTCTTACCTGACGACTCCGGTCCGTAAATTTCAATAACACGGCCTTTTGGCAATCCACCCACACCCAAAGCGATATCCAGCGTCAATGAACCGGTTGAAATCGTCTCAATGTTGCGTGCAGCGCTATCGTCACCCATACGCATCACGGCGCCTTTACCAAACTGCTTTTCGATCTGACCCAATGCTGCAGCTAGTGCTTTTTTTCTATTATCATCCACGCGTTAATTTTCCTTTTAAACTGAGGCAAATTATTTTGCCAAATTGTCATTCATTAATCGATGTAGGCGTTAATTTTACGCTACAAGCTGTTTTAA
>CALAJG010000112.1 GCA_937923375.1 uncultured Leucothrix sp. | reverse complement strand
TCTAAGCAGTGCCTACTCACAACAAGGAGGCCGAGTATCATTGTCTAGTAACAGAATCATTTACCGGTCAAAAACGGGTTTTGTCGGGACAGATAGACTTTGGTACACATTCAAAGATGTTCAGGGTCGACAGAGCTCAGGCGCTGTAACGATTAACGTTACACGATAGTCCAATAGTAACTTTATGCCTCAGCCGATACTCAGTCATCGGTTGAGGCATTTCAAAGGTTTATTGCTTGATCGTTTCTGCTGATATACCAGCTGTTGCACGCTACCATTCATCAGGAAAAATAAGGCAGCCAGTATTTTAAAACTGATTCCTGACTGGCATCTTGTAATGGTGACACATTCAATTGACAACAATGGAATGTGGTCTCATGAGCAGAATCAAAACTAGAATAGCGTTAGCCTGCCTCTTATCATCCAGCACACTAACTTTGCAAGCAGCCCCCAACACTCAGGGTACCTGGGGCGGTGTGAAATCATGGCCATTAATAGCGATACACGCGGTATTAACGCCTCAAGGAAAAGTGCTCACTTGGGGAACTGATAGAGCGGGTGTTCAGGGTGCCCAGTTTATTTACGATGTATGGAACCCTGATGTGGGTACAGGCAATGGCTCTCATCAAACGCTCCCAAATACAGTAGGCGTCGATTCATTCTGTACTGCTGCTCTGCTACTTCCCGAATCAGGTGACGTCATCATGGCAGGTGGTGACGCAAGAACGCAGGGCGTGGTTAACGCTGGCATAAAAAATGTCCTGAAATATAACACTAGTAGTGGCGGGCTGAGCAGCGCAACTAGCATGAGGAGCGCACGCTGGTATCCAACCACAACGACGCTATCAAACGGTGAAATATTAGTAGTCGGTGGTTTAGATCTTTCAAAAGCGAATGCCGTTACCCCAGAGATTTACACACCTTCAACTAATAAATGGCGATCGTTGTTTGGTGCCCAGACAGGGAACTACGATGCCTTGTATCCACGGATGTGGGTGCTGCCAAACGGGCGAGTATTTAGTATCTCAAGATCATCACCCAATAATGACGTGCTCATGTATTACATGAACACAGCAGGGTCTGGGAGTATTACTCCAATCGGTAGAGTACTTTTAAACTATGAAGAATTTGGTAATAGTACGGCCGTTATGTATCGTCCAGGGAAAATTCTATTCGTTGCTGGTGAGATGACTTCCAGCAGAGTCATCGCCATGACAATCGATGTCACTGGCTCTAATCCCATTGTGAAAAATATTGCTGCTCCTAGCTTAAGAACGGGTCGTAAGTGGGCCGATACGGTTATTCTTCCTGATGGAAAAGTGTTACTGGTAGGTGGCTCCGGTGATGCTAATGAATTGAATAATGTCTCTTATCGCCCACTGATTTGGGATCCTTCCACGGAACGTTGGACCACAATGGAATCACATCAGCGCTCGCGACTCTATCATTCCACAGCGTTACTTCTGAAAGATGGACGGATTTTAGTTGCTGGCGGTGGAGCGCCTGGTCCTCAGGTCAACACGAATGCTGAAATTTTCTCACCACCGTATTTATACAATAGCTCAGGTCAGGCATCACGACCAAATATCAACAGTGCGCCTACACAGGCGAACTATGGGGCGAATATCGCTGTATCGTTTTCTTCCGCAAATCCGATTAGTCGCGTGACTTTAGTGAAAACGGGCGCCGTGACTCATTCATCGAATATGGATCAGCGTTTTATTGAACTGAACTATCGAGATATATCAACTGGCGTTAGAGTTAATATTCCCACGTCTGCTAATGTTGCAACGCCAGGCTATTATTTGATGCACTTGATCGATAATAAAGGGGTTCCATCAAAAGGTCATATAATCAAAATCAGCGCAAACACGATTTCGAACCCTACTTTGACCGCGCGCCCCGACAATGTAAATGCATCAGGCAGTCAAATAGTTATCGATGCCTTAGCCAATGACACGGGCAGCGGTTTGGTTCTTGGCGTTTCAAGTGCTTGGTCACAAAAAGGTGGAAGGGTTGCGGTCGCCAATAACAAAATTACCTACACGGCTAAGCAGGGATTTAACGGCACCGATAAAATCTTTTACACAGTTAAGGATTCTACTGGTGCTACTGCATGGAGTTCCGTCACGATAACCGTAAGTAATAACAATGGAGGCAATCCATTCCCTGTCGGTAAAGAAGATACTGTAACGGCGACTGCGGGTGTAGAACGCACTATCGATGTTCTGGCGAATGACATCGGTAATGGTTTGGTACTGACGGCACCCAACGTATGGTCGTGGAAAGGCGGTTCGGTTAGGTTACTTAGCAATAAAATTCGATATAAAGCTAAATCTGGTTTCACGGGGCTGGATAAAATTTGGTACACATTTAAGGATGTACAGGGTCGTGAGGCTTGGAGCGTTGCGAATATTAATGTTAGTGGCGGCGGAACGAACCCATTTCCGGTTGGTAAAGCCGACTCATACAATGTAGTCACCGGCACAAGAGTTAACTTTAATGTACTGGCAAATGATATTGGCAATGGATTAGTCCTTAATCCATTTAACAGTGCTTATTCGCAAAAAGGTGGCAATGTTTTCCTATCAGCTAACAGGGTCAGCTATCAATCAAAGACAGGTTATGTTGGCACTGATAAAGTCTGGTATACCTTTAAAGATGTGCAGGGGCGTGAGGCCTGGGGTGAAGTGACTATCAATGTGACCCGATGATACGGATCGGCAGTAGCGTTTGCAGGCTACTGCCATTCATTTAGAATCACGAAACGAATCACTTTGTGGGCATTGTTGGTGCTGCACGGCGTGACAACATCTCAACGCCGGTTTCAGTAATGACGATATTTTCCTCGTGTACCATCATCTTGTTTGGCGCGTAAATCATACCCGGCTCTAGCGTCAGCACCATGCCCGCTTCTAGCACGGTATCATCCCAAGAAGTATGCGATGGTGGCTCAGTCAGCTGCAAACCTAAACCATGGCCGTAGCGCCCAACCGACTCGCCCATGGCACCATTTGCCTGCATTACATCATTCATCGCATTGAATATATCGATGCAGGTATTGCCTGGCTTACAAACTGCTAGCCCAGCTTCAGTCGCTTCGAATACCGCATCGTAAGCACGATACGCTGAGTCATCGACCTTGCCAAATGCATAGTTACGGTCATAGTCACAGTAGTAGCCATCAAAAGTACAGCCAGTATCTAGAATCAGGACATGCCCGTCTTGCAGCACCTTACCACTAGGCGGTGAAATGATGTCATCGTAACCGTCTTTATCCGATGCGCCCACCAAATAGGCCACGTCATCAACACCGGCTTTCAGACATTCGATCTTAAACGCGCGGAAGATATCGCTGTCTTTCATGCCGACTTCAACAAAGTCGAATAGGCTTTCGAACACGCCCGAAACAGTTTGTGCGATATAGTAAAGCTTCTCGATTTCCGCAGGGGATTTCACCATGCGTAGCTTGCGCATGATTTGAGTGGCATCGGTAAACAGTGATTCAGGGTTGTGCTCAAGCAGCATTGCCGACACTTCATCAAAATCATTCAGAGGCAAACGAATGTGGGTTTCACGTCCGCGGTTGATGCCGATTGCAGCGAATTCCTTGCCGAGCTGCTGGATCGAGCTATCCACGGTTTCAATCAGGGCTTCGGTTAACAGCGACACTCCGTCATCGGTCGCATGAGGGGAAGACCAGCTGCGAACATCATCAACCCAGCCATTCTTCATGCAGTTAACCCCAATTTCAGGAATCACAGCGATTGGCTTTCCAACGGCCGGTAAAATCACATACCAAGGGCGGGTTGGGCTTTGCCAAAACTGCGTCAGGAAGCCTGTGAAGTAGTTAATGTCGTGCTCGGTGGTTAGCAAGATGCCCGCTAGCTCGTCTTGCTGCATCTTCGCCTGCGCCTTTGCCAGGCGTGTTTCAAACTCGGCCGTTTCAAAGCCACGCTTCGGCTGAGTGGGTACTGCAGTGGATGTGCTTACTGGCATAGTCTTCCCTTGTTTTTAAGATGGAGTGGGCTACCGGCTAGTCGGGCCATATCCCAAGCAAGTACTTGGTTGCTGGACAGTGCATAGACGCCGGTTTTCTCTTCAATGTCTGGTATCACCCGCGAACACTTCATATTAGTACAGGCGATAAAAATGGCGTCGATAGGTTGTTCATCAGCCGCTGCTGCTTCACAAAGATCCACCGACGCTTCATAGATGCTTTCTGGTGTGATGCGCCCAACAAATGCATCCTGAGGCTCGTCGTAGGTCGCTGAATGGCTGATATTGATGCCGTGTTTTTCTAATTCATCAATCATGGTTTGCGTGACGTGCTGGCTATAAGGCGCTAGGAACGCAATGTTTTTGGCATCGATGTGTTTAAGCGCGGTAATCGCTGCTTTCATGGGATTAGTAACGTGATCGCAGGCGCGCTGTTCTTGCACTAACTTTTCGATATTGTCGCTGCCAATATGCAGTGAGCCAGAGGTACAGGCATAGCCAACTGCTTTAAACTTGGAAGTAATCGGAAAGAGGGAGGTTGTGGTTCCCACATGCAGTGCCATCTGCTTCAACGTTTCTGGCGTCACTTCGTTTTCAAAAGGAATGCGATTCGCCAGTAGGCTGACGGGCTCATCTTCAAAGTAATAGCGAAACTCATCTTCGATAGTAACGTCAGACTGCAATACGATCAGTCCTAGCTGCGTCTTGTCGTCTTCTGGTAATAATTCATAGTCCAGTGTTTTCATCCTAGGCCTCGTGGCTGTTTGCAGAAAATGCCTCAACAATCGGCGTCATGTAAGCATCAATATCGTTATCGGTGGCGTGATTCTAATAGGCGCGGCGCTGTTTTGCACCGTTGTACAATATGTCCGCTAAGTTTTTATTTGCTCGTGCTCTGTCAGCTGCAGGATCAAGATCAAACTGAGGCCGAAGCAATTGTTCACTACCTTCACGAGGATTATCACCTCTGATATCCATCCATAGATTATCACCGACTATCTGGCGAACCTCGGGCGCGGCATATGACTGCAAAGCAAACCCGATACGCCGTTCATTGCTATGGTTTGGCTGTGAGCCATGAATGATTTCGCCATGGTGTAGAGACATTTGGCCCGGACGTAAAATCAGATCAACACCTTTTGACGTATCCACATCGCGCACCCGCTGCCCACGCGTCAGAATATTATCTTCTTCAAAGGTATCGACGTGCTCAACAATGCTATTGCGATGCGTGCCGGGGATCATGGTCATACAGCCAGTTTCGCGTGTACTGGGCGATAGCGC
>CALAJG010000111.1 GCA_937923375.1 uncultured Leucothrix sp. | reverse complement strand
ATTCAGCCAAGGCTTCTACTTCTCGCAAGCTCACCCCAGACTTGCTTGCCTCTTGATTCACATTAACTTGTAAACAAACATTTAGCGGCGGCAGTTTATCCGGTCGCTGTTCACTCAAACGGCGAGCAATTTTTAAACGATCAATCGTATGTACCCAAGCAGCAACCGCAGCTACCTCTTTAGTCTTGTTTGACTGTAGGGGCCCAATAAAATGCCACTCGATATCTTGATTAGATAAAAACTTTGCTTTTTCAAGCATCTCCTGGACATAGTTTTCGCCAAACGCTCGCTGCCCGGCAGCATAGGCTTCGCGGATTGCATCGACACCCTGTCGCTTGCTCACAGCCAATAACTGAACCTCCTCTGACTGACGCTTTGCAGCAGCACAGGATTGTTCAATCTCACTGCCAATTATCTGAAGGTTATGACGAATTTTAGACATGTGTGATACGGTCGATTTATATTCTTAACAATAATAAAAACTACACTATGGATATTACACAACTGCTGGCATTTTCGGTAAAGAATAACGCATCAGACTTGCATATTTCAGCGGGGCAACCGCCTATTATCCGAGTCGATGGTGACATGCGACGCGTCAATCTTCCAGTGCTTGAGCATAAAGATGTACATAGCATGGTGTATGACATTATGAATGACAAGCAGCGTAAAGATTATGAAGAGTATTGGGAAACTGACTTTTCATTCGAAATCCCCGGTGTGGCTCGCTTTCGTGTCAACGCATTCAATCAAAACCGCGGTGCAGCAGCGGTGTTCAGAACCATTCCCAGTAAAATAATGAGTTTGGAAGATCTGAACTGTCCGCCAATTTTCAAGAAGATCACTGACAATCCACGTGGGCTTGTTTTGGTAACCGGACCAACCGGTTCTGGTAAATCAACCACGCTGGCCGCCATGATCGATTATAAGAATCGTAATGACTACGGGCATATCCTTACCCTAGAGGATCCGATTGAATTTGTTCACGAGAGCAAAAAATGCCTGATCAACCAACGTGAAGTGCATCGCGACACACAAAGTTTTGAAGCGTCACTTCGCTCAGCGCTCCGTGAAGATCCCGACACTATTCTGGTGGGTGAGCTACGTGACCTGGAAACCATTCGCTTAGCATTGACTGCTGCAGAAACAGGGCACTTAGTGTTTGGCACCTTGCACACCACCAGCGCACCTAAAACCATCGATCGTATTGTGGATGTTTTCCCCGCGGCTGAAAAAGACATGATTCGCTCGATGATCTCAGAATCATTACAAGCCATCATCTCACAGACACTGCTAAAGAAAACAGGCGGCGGCCGAGTAGCGGCTCATGAAATCCTGATCGGAACACGAGCGATTCGCTCAATGATCCGTGAAAACAAGATTGCTCAGATGAAGTCAACGCTACAAACCAGTGCGGGTGAAGGCATGCAGACGCTAGACCAATCATTGCAAAAACTAGTTTCACAAGGGCAGATCACTCGCGATGTTGCGATATCAAAAGCTGACAGTGCCGAAGCCGTCTAAGTTATCAATATAAAGTTAAGTTAAGAAATCGATTTTCTCAAAGGGGAGCCCTATGGATAAAGAGAGTGCTATGGCGTACGTGCATAATCTGCTGCGTAATGTCTTAAAACTAAAAGGGTCAGATTTATTTGTGACCGCAGGTGCTCCACCCAGTGCCAAAATAAACGGTCAGATGAAACACCTCTCTGAACAGCCATTGTCAGAAGATCAGTCGCGAATGCTGGTACGTTCTATTATGAACGATAAGCAGATGCGGGCCTTTGAAGAACATATGGAGGGCAATTTTTCAATTAGCCTACCTGGTTCTGACCGATTTCGTGTCAATGCATTCACTCAACGTGGCTGCTCTGGGATGGTACTCAGACATATCCCCGGCACAATCCCTGGCTTTAAGGAGCTGGGTGTTCCTCCTGTGCTCAAAGACATCACTATGACAAGCCGTGGGTTGGTTATTATGGTAGGGGCTACGGGTTCTGGTAAATCAACTACCTTAGCCGCCATGGTAGACCTTCGAAATGAAGCAACTCACGGGCATATTATTACTATTGAAGACCCTATTGAATTTACCCACGCGCACAAGAACTGCCTGATCACTCAACGCGAGGTCGGTCTGGATACTGAAAACTACGAAATTGCCATGAAGAATACGTTGCGTCAGGCGCCCGATGTCATTTTATTGGGTGAGGTTCGCGACCGTGAGTCTATGGAATATGCCATCGCGTATGCTGAAACCGGACACCTTTGTCTGACAACGCTTCATGCCAATAGTACCAATCAGGCAATTGACCGGATTATCAACTTCTTCCCAGATGAGCGTCGCGAACAGCTGTTGATGGATTTATCCCTGAACCTCAAAGCCGTGGTATCACAGCGCTTAACCCGCAAAAAAGATGGTAAAGGCCGTTTCCCTGCGGTTGAAGTTTTAATCAACACACCGATGATGGCCGATCTTATCCTAAAAGGTGATGTTTCAGGCATGAAAGAACTGATGGCCAAGTCTAACCAACTTGGTATGTGTACTTTCGACCAAGCACTGTTCCATATGATCGATGCGGGATTGATTACGGTTCAGGAAGGCATGAGGAATGCAGACTCGATCAATGATCTGCGTTTAAAACTGAAACTCGGTAGCCGTAACTCCAAGAAAGAAGATTTCTTCAAGGGTGCCGATAAGATTTCAATTGAAGAACTTTATGATGAGGCTGCAGAATAATGAGCGATGGAAAACCCCAAATTAGTGCATTTTTGGCCGCTATGGTCAAACACGAAGCCTCTGACCTCTACCTTACCACTGGTGCAAGAGCTTCAATCAAAGTCATGGGAGGCTTTAAACACCTTACCAAGGAAGCCATGCGGCCCGGCATGGTCGAGTCACTGGCTAAAGACATGTTCAATGAAGAAGAATGGGAGAGTTTCAGAGTATCCAAAGAAATAAATAAAGGCCTGGCCATAAAAGATGTCGGCCGCTTTCGCCTGAACGCTTATCACCAGCGTGGCGAGGTCTCAATGGTTATTCGTCATGTCCGATCTGACATCTTGACACCCGAAGCCTTAGGATTACCGGACGTGCTAAAAGAGCTGGTCATGAAAAAAGATGGCTTGGTACTATTTGTCGGCTCAACTGGGGCAGGTAAATCAACTTCCATGGCTTCGTTGATTCAATATAGAAATGAACGGCACGCTGGACATATTCTCACCATTGAAGACCCGATAGAATTTGTTTTCAAACATGATAAGTCGATTATTGGGCAGCGTGAAGTTGGCTTTGACACACATTCCTATAAAAATGCCATGCGTGAAGCCATGCGTGAAGCACCTGACGTCGTGATGGTCGGTGAAGTGCGTGACACTGAAACAGTTGATGCGGCCATGGGTTTTGCGGATACCGGCCATCTAGTCATCACTACGCTACATGCCACCAATACAACTCAGGCGTTGGATCGTTTGCTTTACCTTTTCCCTGCCGATCAAAAGCAACGGATTCTGATGGATTTATCACTAAACCTGCGTGGTATCGTGGCTCAACGACTCATACCAGACGTTCACGGCAAGCGCGTGTTGGCCAGTGAGGTTCTTATCAATACGCCATTTGTAGCTGAAGTTATTCGCAAGGGCAGAACCCATGAATTAAACGATTTATTGGAAAAAGGCTCAGCTGACGGTATGCATACCTTTGACCAATCACTCATAAAGCACTGCCTTGAAGGGCGCATTACTAAAGAAGCTGCAATGGAAAATGCTACGTCTAAAAACAATCTGGAATGGCGTTTAAATTTTGAACAAAAATCTGGATCAGACAAGAAATCTGATGTAGCCTTGCCAGCGGGCTCAGCGCTTCCAGAATTAGAACATTAACTTATAGGATAATAACAATGAAAAAGATTACTATGATTGCAACGATTTGTAGCCTTCTACTACTTACTGGCTGCAGTGCGCAACAAGTCGCATCTAACTCATTAGGTGTTGTTGGCTCAGTTGCAGCCGCAGCAGCGGGGACCGCAGGCGCAGTTGCAGGCACTGCAGCAGCAGGTCCAGTTGGCGGAGCAGCCGGAGCCGCTTTGGGCAGCGCACTTGTTGGTATGATATTTTAATAAACCTTCGTTAATAAGGGCTACCATTCCGGTACCTAAAGTCTGCTACAATTAGCACTTAACGTACCGGAATTAACTATGACCCGCGACGATAATTACTATAATTTAAACGTAATCTATGGGCCTACTCACCAACATTTAGTGGGTGAGCTTATATGAAAGAAACGACCAATAATAATCCTCAGGATCTTTTCCAACAGGCAGAGGCGTTACGTAAGGGAAATCAACCGGCTGAAGCGCAAAAGCAATATCAGCAAGCGGTTCACCTTAGCAATGAACGTACTCAGAACCGTGGAAAGTCCAGAGCGAACCGAGCGTCTAACGAGCGCATCAACCTCAAAAAGCATCTCTACGCCTATTTAGTCATTCCTTTAATGTTGGCGGGCATCGCTTTTAGCGTCTTCAGGGTTAGCTCGCACAATCATGAGCGTCTCAAAGCTGAAACAGATCCAAAATCCTTTAGTTTTGTAGAATGGCTCGTGATGCAACAGGCCCGCGAGGTCATGAATAATATCGTTGCCGCCAATCCCGAATTAAGCTTTGATTTCAGTCGCTCGGCGTCTGCACTAAGTCCCGCCGAAGCGTTACAGTCAATGATGGGGTCAAACATGCAGGAGCGGATTCGGGAACTTGGAGAGCAAAGAAAATCGGGTGCCAAATCCGAGAGTGAAGAAGGTGACGGTTCAAGACCTTCATTTAGCTGTAGTGTCGATCAGGTTCAACAGTGCTCTGCCGATGCCTTACCGACTGCTCCAGGTGAACGACGCGAAGATTTAAGCCAGCTCGTACGCTCTTACAGGTCGGTACTTAACAACGAAAAAAACTGCAGCAAGATTGTCGATGCTATCACAGCCCTTGGCCAAAAAGTCCAGTGGCGCAGCTCAGAAAAAGATGTCAAAGCAGAATTAGAATATCTGGCCCTCAGCTGCTTCGCGCGATCAGAAGATCACCACAAAACCATCAAACAGGCTAGACGCCTGCAATGCACTGGCAGTGCAAGCTCGATGAACACCAGTTACTGGTACCTCACCGCTAGCCACTCGCACCTGGGTGAGAAGAGCAAAGCAGCAGATATGTACACCTGTTTTAAGGAGACCATCGACCACCTTGCAGAATATGAGTTCACCCCATCGGGAATTGCATCAAGACGTCGCGAATCCGGCGCACTAGCCTGGCTATACTTTAACGATCTGGATACCGCCGTTAGTGAGCTGGAAGTGGCCCGTGGTATTCTCAAGTCGGCTAAAATGAAGTCTCCTCAGCTTAATTTTGTAGCTTCAGAAATTGATCTGGATTTAATGGAAACTTATGTGACAGCCAATATCGACGGTGATACCTTTTCTGCGCTTCACGAAGATATCAACACTAGCGGCCTGTTGACCGATGGCTACAAACAAATCAAAGATACGTTGGCAGGCATCTACTATTTACAAAACAAAGAAAATACCAAAGCTAGTGTTGCTTTAAATAATGTCGCCACACGCTTTAAACATCTACCGGAGTATATTTGCAGCTGGGACTGGTCAGGTTTTCAGCGGGGTCTGGCAGACTCAATTAGCGACCCTATTGCCAGAGAAAATGCTGACAAACTGGTGGTTGCAACCAATTGTTATGTGCCCCAGACCATAGAAGAACGTATCCAGAAAGTCACGGATGTACTCAAGTGGCTGCGGCGGTAAGAGGACGTAAATATGATTGACAGTGTTCTGTTAAAACTCGTTGAGCGTCATTCAGATAAAACTACGCTGGATGCAATGCAGCCAGATAGTTTTGAACAACCAGCATTCTATTCTCCCTGGATTTCGCCACTGCGCTACGTATTAGCAATGCGTTATCTAAAACACAAATCTGCCATTCTTGACTCATTTGCTGAACAAGGAATTTACCCGGTACACCGCCCGAATTATATTCAGGCGCTCAGAGAGCGGATGGAGAAGAAATCCTGGTTTGCTTGGCTAAAAAAACCAGAGTATTGTTTTTTTCCATTATCCAGCATCGTGTTTTATCCGATAGTGATTGCGACCTTACTTTTTGGAAGTTGGCAATTACACCAGTGGTACATAAATAAAGATATGGAGCAGGCGCTCGCTGACCGCATGCCGTATTACACAGAACTGTTGCATCGCGCCCAAGTCACCCGACAGAACCAGCGCTATACCGAGATGAATAAATACCTGGACCTGGCCAAGCTGGAAAGAGACACCATAATTGACCTCGTCCCAGACAAAGGAAACGTCCGCCAGCAATTGCGAATTGCGCTGGATAGTATGCTAGACGAAAAAATCACCAATTCAGAAATCATGGTTTTCTTCAAAAACCTAAATACTGAGATGGATGAGCAAAATCTCCCGTTCTATATGTCACCGAAGCTATTCAGCGTTGTTTGCAGTAGCTTCGCACCGAAGCAAAAAGCTGAACAGAACGAAATGATCATGACGCTTCAGCGCTTACTAGATGGACACAAGCCAGATGGCGACATGCCGCCGATGTGCCGCACTGGAATTATAACCGTTTACAAAGTATCTGATCGTCAGGCGCTTGATTATGCCGACACTAGTAACTCCGACATCTCTGAGGAGCTACCACTGTTTCACGTTACCCGTGCCGACAGAGTGCCTGCGGCTGATGGGGCACTTGGCTTAACCTTTAAAAGTCAGGGAATTGGTTCGATTATCCTGCTAGATCAGATTAAACGATTCGCTGAGCAAACTGTGTTGCCGGCACTGACGTTTCAAGGGCGTAGCTACATCATCCCTTATTGGCTACAGGGTTACTATGATATCGAGGAAAGCATAACTAAAAATTACAAGTCTGACCTTGCCGAATTATTCTCCAGCCCTGAGTCCATGCAACTACTGCGAGCTGCGGCAAAAGAAATGTTGCTGGATCAAAAGCATTTGGCCGCCTCGCGAATGCAACAGACGCTGCAGCGATCCATGCCTGGAAATCAAGCGTCTCAAGGTGTTCTGGGCGGTGGTTTAGACGTGCTTAGCTCAATGATGTCGACGAGTGACGAGGAGCTGAAGCCTGCTCAGGACGCGGCTAGAACCGAAATCAATAGGCTGATGGATAGCTTACTACCTAGCATTGAATATCACGAAGCGTATCACCAAATCGTGAAAGACAATTGGCCTGAACCCTCCTGGGTTCCTGTGCAATTTGCAAACCTCAGTGAACAAGGGGTCGAAGCCAGCCTTGAAGAGCTAGGTGCCTACTTAACCCAGCTGGTTTACACCGACACTGGCCATAAAATCTGGCTAACCAAGCTTTTGTTGTTTTCACTGAATTCAATGACCAAAGACCAACCGGAATATTATGCTTCATCGATAATCTTCTCGGCTATGCGCGATATTTATCTGATGAGAGATATCGAGGCAAGTTTTGATCTGTCGGTGGAAGAAAAAGTTGATATCTATAAGGCGCTCTCAACCTACGGTCCGCTCGATCTTAATCAGCTAGCGCAAAAGGCGTTTGAGGAATTATTTGAACGCCCTGTGGTGAGTTTAGAATAAATTGGTTAGTATAAGCGTTGAGCAAATTGCCTAAGGGGATGGCAAAAAATGAACATAACAACAATTAAACACTTAATAATTCTAATTTCGTTGGCGTTTCTGGCTGCGTGTAGTTCCCAAAATACTTCGGTTTCTGGAACTGAATCGAGATTAAGCACCCAGTCTGCACCCGGAAGTCAAAGCAGCGCGGGCGGTCAATCCATGCCGGGCAGTCAATTACTTGCCAGCAGACAAAATAAAGACGCAACCAAGCGTGCCAGCACTACTAAAGCAAAAAAATTACCAACCGCTCCAAAGTCCAGTGCTTCATCTAGCAAAATGCGTAAAATTGTTCTAAAAGCGCCGAAGACAACGATTAAACCTACAGTGAAGAACACGCTCAAGCCTCGCACAATGACAACCATGTCGGCGTCAAGATCTGCAAGCAGCATGAATCCCAGAGACGTTTACAATAAGGTCATGAACAAAAAAACGCCTGCGGTCCAACCACGCAGATCACTAAGGCCGACAACAAGAAGGCCTGCAGCCCCGGTAAATCGGCCGGTGGTGACTCAGCCATATAGTGCACCAATCATCGCTAATCCTGTACGTTCTGCTCCGCCATTGCGCCGTCCTACAGCGCCCATACGCCCCGTTGTACCGGTTCGCCCAGCCCCCAAACCGGTCGTTAAGGCACCAGCACCAAAACCTCAAAGCACCTTACGTAGACTGACTCTTAACGGCAGTGCAAACTTTAAAAGTGGCAGCTCCAAGTTAACAAGTAAGGGGCAAACCAAACTACTCGTGTTAGCGCTATCGCTACAAGAGAGTAATACGCAGATAAGTCGCCTTTTGATCGAAGGACATACAGACAGTGTGGGCAATGCGGCAATGAATCAGGCGTTGTCACTCAGACGCGCTAACGCTGTTGCAGAATACATGGCTAAGCAAGGCGGTTTCCAACGCTCAATGATGGAAACTGTCGGACTAGGTGAAAGCAAACCTATTGCCAGCAACAAGACCAAAAAAGGCCGCGCACAAAATCGACGTGTTGAAATTACCGCTACCGGAACTCGCCGTATTAATCGCTAGCGGCTAAAATCAGGCAGAGCTGGGTATGACAAAAACACCAACGACGCTGCGTGTCGTCATACCCAGACCCTTATATCAGGCTTATGACTACGACTGCCCCGACTTGCCGTTACCCGAGCTCGGCTGTCGGGTTCGGGTGCCGCTGGGACCCCACAGCTTAGTTGGCATCATTATCGAGCGTGGATTTACCAGCGACTTCGATAAATTAAGACCGATTGAATCCGTTCTGGATTCGTCCCCATTATTTGATGACTCCCTGTTGGAACTTTTACAGTGGGCGAGTGTTTATTATCATCACCCGATTGGCGAAGTGTTATTTGCCGCGTTACCAAAACGGCTACGCAAAGGCTTACCTTTACTCCAGAACTTTGTCTGGCATTTATGCTGTGATGATATCGAGGAAGCTAAGCAACAAAACAAACGAGCCAAGCGTCAATTAGAACTGCTTGAACAACTCGCTCAGCACAGCTTAACCGAAGCTCAGCTAACCAGCTTACATCTCGGTAAATGGCGCAGCCCAATGAAAGCGCTGGCGGCTAAAGGACTAGTCAGACGAGAACTAGTTATTCCTGAAATAAAGAGCGGATCGGTCGAGCACCCCAATCAAAAACTAATTACGCTAAGCGATGAGCAGGAAAACTGCATGAGCCAGCTCTCGGAATGGCTAGCTGCAGAGGATTTCAAACCCACACTACTACACGGTATTACTGGTAGCGGAAAGACAGAAATTTATCTGCGGGCGATCAAAGCTGTTTTACTGCAAGGCAAACAAGCCTTACTAATGATTCCTGAAATAGGGCTAACGCCGCAACTGTTTCAGCGGTTCTGTGACTTTTTTCCAAGCCAAACGGTCGTTGCGCTGCACTCCGGCTTAAATGATCTGCAGCGAGCTCAAAATTGGCAATCGGCCAATACGGGAGAAGCTGATGTCGTGGTCGGCACTCGCTCCTCGATTTTCTGCGGATTTCATAATCTTGGCATGATCATAATCGACGAAGAGCATGATGGTTCATTCAAACAGCAGGAAGGGTTTCACTACCATGCACGCGATCTGGCAGTAAAACGTGCTTCCCAGTTAAATATCCCGATTATTTTGGGTAGCGCTACACCGGCTTTAGAAACGCTGCTTAATGCTCAGCGCAAGCGCTATCATTACCTTTTGCTCAATCAGCGCCCTGGAACCCGGCAGCGTCCCAAAACCAAACTGATCGACACCCGTGATCAGACACTGGAAGCTGGTGTCTCCAGAAAATTATTAGCAGAAATTGATCACCACATTCGTGATCAAAATCAGGTCATGCTGTTTTTGAATCGTCGTGGCTTTGCGCCAGTGCTACTTTGCTCAAAATGCGGCTGGCATGCCACCTGTCCTGCCTGCGACTCTGAAATGACCTTTCACGCAGCCCGGCACAAGGTAATCTGTCATCACTGTGACTATCAAAAGACCGTTGGGGCATCCTGTCCTTCCTGCCATCATCCACAGTTAAGCACACAAGGTCATGGTACCGAGCGCGTTGAAAATTTACTTTGCGCGCACTTTCCAGACACCACCGTGGTACGAATTGACCGGGATACCACCAGCCGCAAAGGTGAGCTTGATAAAAAGTTGTCGCTTGTCAGATCAGGTGAACCTGTTATTCTCATAGGGACACAGATGTTGACAAAGGGGCATGACTTTCCAAAGCTGACCCTAGTCGGTATTTTAGACATTGATCAGGCATTATTTAGCGCAGACTATCGCGCGCAGGAACAATTAGCGCAACAGATTGTCCAAGTCAGTGGACGCGCTGGGAGAGGTGATAAAACAGGTCTGGTCGTGCTTCAAACCAGCCAGCCAGAACACCCAATGCTCAACCAGCTGTTGGCTCAGGGTTACAGAGCAGTCGCACAGCAATTTCTAACTGAGCGACAGGCTTGGAATTATCCACCATTTGGTCATCAAGCGCTGATCAGGGCAAATGCACCGCAGTTCGAAATAGGGCTGGCATTTTTACAAGCTTTAAAGAATGATTTAAAAATAGCGCTTGAAGAAAGTCAGAGTGATATCAGGTTAATGGGGCCGATGCCTTCTCCATTAGAAAAGAGAGCTAACCGCTATCGCTACCAATTGTTAATCAGCGCAACGCGTCGCTCATCGCTACATTGCTTTCTGGATCAATTAATTAGCAGGATTCGAACAGTTAAAAAACCAAAAGAACTGCGCTATACACTTGATGTTGATCCTACAAACTTTATGTAAGTTCATGTTTATTTTGAACTAATTGAACATTTTTTCTTGCCAGTTAGCGATGCTAATGGCACTATGCTAGAAAACCATAATCAAATCGGACGTAGAATTCTGTCATGCAAAAAGATTTCAAAACAGCAAAGCCAATCGATTCGGGCTACAAAACCGGCATGGTCTGGATGCTAACAGGCGTATTTATGGGGCTGTTAGTGGGTCTGAGCATGTACTTCTATGCAAACCGGCACACGCCATTATTTGCAACAGCTAACGCTGCCATCGCAGACAAGGATCCTGCAACACTTACTGCTGAAGAAAAAACGGCATTGGCCAATGCACAGACAACCGATGCCTTGGTTAAAAAAGCAGATGACTCTGGCCCGATCCCGCTACCGGAAGTCCTTGACGAGCCGCCACCAAAGAAACGCGCAATTTTTAGTTTTCACGCCGTTTTACCAAATATCGATATGCCTGTTCGACCTCGCACGGTTACTTTGGCTAAAGCAAAGCCCACTAACACACCAGAATCAGTAGTCGTCAATGCAGCGGTTGGTGATTACATGTTGCAGGTTGCTTCGTTTCGCAAGGAGTCTCAAGCCAATCGCTCATTGACTAAGTTGAATGGTTTAGGCGTAACCTCAAACGTTCAGAAGTTCTCAAGCAAAGGCAAAACCTGGTATAGAGTGTTGGCTGGGCCAGTAACAGAATCTCACTTGCCTGATTGGAAAAAACAGGTTAAAAGTCTGGGTTACAATCCACTTGTCAGAAGAGTTCGATAGTGTGTTATGATCAGTCGCTTATGCAGGTAGCGGTTGGTTATTACTAAAGACCCGCTAATTACAAAGACGAAATAATGACTGACTCGAAATAAGAATTACAAAAACTCGAGCTTGGTTCTCCACGAGCAGTCATTTTCCATATCAGAGGTTCTTATTGCGTGAGTAGTAACACCGTCCAATCAGGGGTAATGACGGAAATTAGACAGGGACAGGTGTCTACTTTATTCCGCAAGACAAGCTTAGGCTTTTGGGGAAACCTGATATTAGCCGCTATCTATTCTGGCCTATTCGCTTATCTAAAACCATCAATTGAAGACAGCACTGATAATTCTTATTTCTATCTTATAATCTGGTTGGTCATTTTAGTATCGTTATGCCTGTACCGGCGACATATAACAAATCAGTTTGATCCGAATGAACACCGTGATCCTGCACAACTCGTGCTGTGGGCCAACAAGCATATTTTACTCACCACTATCATCAACACAGTTTGGGGTGTTGCCGGAATCGTTCTGGTGTACAACCACGTTGGTAATCATTTCTTAATAGTCTCTGTGTTATTTAGCGTGCTGATGCTCTCCATTCCGGTGTTAGCGATTTCTAAATTTGCTTTCGGCATTCAGGTTATTGCATTACTCACGCCGATTCTGTTTTACCTGATTCGTCTTTACGAACAACTGAACACTGGCAATTTCTTATTGATTCCATTGAGTGTCATTATCCTTGCAGGCACTATGCTAGCTGTTTCCGGATATATTCATCGAATGCTCATGGAGCTACGCGACTCTCAAACCTCACTAAGAAAACAAGCCAACACAGATACATTGACGCAAATTGCTAACCGTCGTTATTTCGATCAAACCTTTAAAAATGAGTGGCGCCGTACTACGCGTGAAGGCATACCTATTTCTATGCTGCTGGTTGATATCGACTTCTTCAAGGACTACAACGAATCCCAAGGTCAGCGCGCGGGTGATAACTGCCTTAAGTCTATCGCTGCCTGTATGGAAGTCGTCACACGCAGGCCTGCTGACTTAGCTGCCCGCTACGGTGGAGAAGAATTTGCAGTACTACTGCCCAATACCTCAATGGAAAATGCTGTCATGCTGGGTGAAAGGCTACGTGAGAAAGTAGAATCTTTGCAGATCCCACATCCCACCTCAGTTCATAAAGTGGTTACCGTCAGCGTGGGTGTATCTTGCTGCGTCACACCAGACCTCGACGAAGAGAAAGCGGACGATGAAGCAGAGGAAGTTATGTATCCGGCGATGCTAATGAATGCCGCTGACAATGCGATGTTCCTGGCCAAAGAACAGGGACGCAATCGGGTCGCCGAACAAAAGTGTGGCGAACAACGATTGGCCCAAGTATTGCAAAAATATGCCGCAAAAGAAGCTTCTCGCACTTAAACAACAACTCAAAGACTGTCAGGGCTCGAAGCGATTTAAACTGTCGCTTCGGCTTCAGCGCCTGCAAAAAAAACCAACCGACTCTGCTGTTGACAGTCTTCAACGCGCCATTGAAACCTCCTGCACAACGCGGCAACGTCGCTTAGACAAGCTACCTAAACCGAACTATCCTGAAGAACTGCCGGTCAGTGAGCGACGACAGGATATCCTTGAATGCATTCGGGATAATCAGGTCACTATTCTTTGCGGCGAAACGGGTTCTGGAAAAACCACTCAAATTCCAAAGATGTGCCTGGAGCTCGGACGTGGCGTTGATGGCATCATTGCTCACACACAGCCCCGACGCATTGCGGCCAGAAGCGTGGCCAATCGTATCGCCGAAGAAATGAACTCACAGCTTGGCGATCTGGTCGGCTACAAAGTTCGCTTTAACGAGCAGGGCAGTGACGATAACTATATCCGCCTGCTAACTGACGGGATCTTACTCGCTGAGATTCGCAGTGATCGTTTTCTGAATCAATATGACACCATCATCATTGACGA
>CALAJG010000110.1 GCA_937923375.1 uncultured Leucothrix sp. | reverse complement strand
GAATTCCCCGTTCATAACCTTCAAGGTCATCCCGAGTTTCTTCAGCAAACAAGGTTTCATAACTTGGGTTGTAGAGTATTTCTCCTACATTCTCAATTCCGTACTTAGAAACGTTAATTATAGTCATCGTTTTCTATAAGTCCTTAAGAGCTCTATATCCTCCAACTCTCGAACGAATGGCTCTGGGTTAAACAAAAAACGCCCTGCTTGGCTGGGCAGGGCGCACGAAAAAAAGCGTTACTTCTTAACTGATCACGCAGCTACTATTGGAATCACCGTCTGTGCGGCTTTGTTATAGCTTTCGATCTCATTGAAGTTCAGATAACGATACACATCATCTGCCATGGTTTCCAAATCAGCGGCGTACTCCATGTACTCTTCTACCGTTGGAATTCGTCCTAAAATCGCTGCAACCGAGGCAAGCTCTGCTGAAGAGAGATAAACGAACGCGCCGTCACCGAGTCGGTTAGGGAAGTTACGTGTAGACGTTGAAACAACCGTGCTTTTAGCCGCAACACGCGCTTGGTTACCCATACACAGCGAGCAACCCGGCATTTCGGTTCGGGCGCCAACGCGACCAAAGATTCCGTAATAGCCTTCTTCTACCAACTGTGCTTCATCCATCTTAGTCGGCGGAACAACCCATAGGCGAGTAGGAACAGGTGTCTTTAACTTGTCTAATAGCTTACCTGCCGCACGGAAGTGACCAATATTCGTCATACACGAACCCAGGAATACTTCATCAATATGCGTGCCTGCAACATCCGATAATTTTTTCACATCGTCCGGATCATTAGGGCAAGCTAACAGCGGCTCTTTTATTTCATTCAGGTCGATCTCAATGATCTCAGCGTATTCGGCGTCTTTGTCCGCTTCCAACAGTACTGGGTTGGCAATCCATTCTTCCATTGCTGCGATACGACGCTCAATAGTGCGAACATCACCATAGCCTGAAGCAATCATCCACCTCAACATAACAATGTTGGACTGTAGGTATTCAATGATAGGCGCTTCGCCAAGTTTAATACTGCAGCCTGATGAAGAGCGTTCGGCCGATGCATCTGACAGTTCAAAGGCCTGTTCAACCTTAAGATCTGGCAGACCCTCAATTTCAAGTACGCGACCGGAGAAGATATTTTTCTTACCTTCCTTAGACACAGTAAGTAAGCCGCGTTGGATGGCTGCATAAGGAATTGCATTTACCAAGTCACGCAGGGTAACACCCGGCTGCATTTCACCGCTAAACCGAACCAATACGGATTCAGGCATATCTATCGGCATAACGCCGGTTGCGGCAGCAAACGCCACCAAACCAGAACCTGCAGGAAATGAAATACCAATTGGGAAACGAGTATGTGAATCACCTCCGGTTCCTACCGTATCAGGTAATAACATTCGGTTAAGCCAGGAGTGAATGATTCCATCCCCCGGACGTAATGAAACACCACCACGGTTCATCATGAAGTCAGGTAGCGAGTGATGCGTCTTCACATCAACCGGCTTAGGGTAAGCAGCAGTATGACAGAATGACTGCATGGTTAAGTCTGCTGAGAAACCCAGACAAGCAAGATCTTTCAGCTCATCACGCGTCATCGGGCCAGTAGTGTCCTGAGAACCCACTGTCGTCATCTTAGGCTCGCAGTACATGCCGGGGCGAACGCCGGTTACACCACAGGCTTTACCCACCATCTTCTGAGCTAAGGTATAACCTTTACCGGTATCAGTAGGATCAATTGGCTTCAGGAATAAATCTGAAGGCGGAAGATCCAACGCTTCTCTGGCACGAGCCGTTAAGCCACGACCAATGATCAGCGGAATACGGCCGCCGGCTTGCGCTTCATCCATCAATACCGGTGTTTTTAATTCGAATGTAGCCAGAACTTCATCAGTGCCACTTTTCTTGACGACACCTTCATAAGGGAATAGGTCGATCTTATCGCCCATTTCCATTTTCGAGACATCCATCTCTAGTGGTAACGCTCCACCGTCTTCCATTGTATTGAAGAAGATAGGGGCGATTTTGCCACCGAAGCAGAAACCACCGTCGCGCTTGTTCGGTATATGAGGGATATCGTCGCCGATGTACCACATCACCGAGTTAGCCGCTGATTTACGTGAAGAACCAGTACCTACCACATCGCCAACATAAACAAGTGGTGTGCCATCGGCTTCCATCTCATCGATAAGCTTGATTGGGCCAACCACTCCCGGCTCATCAGGTACGATGCCTTCACGCGGCATTTTAAGCATGGCACGTGCATGTAATGGGATATCGGGACGAGACCAGGCGTCAGGTGCAGGTGAAAGGTCGTCTGTGTTGGTCTCGCCGGGTACCATGAACACTTTGAGAGTGATTTTCTCTGCTAGCTTTGGCTTTGAGGTAAACCACTCGCCGTCAGCCCAGGACTGAATGACTTGCTTAGCCGTTGCGTTGCCAGCATCCGCTTTTTCTTTCACATCGTGAAACGCATCAAATACTAGCAGTGTATGGGATAGTGCTTTGCCGGCGCCTTCGGCTAATTCAGCATCATCCAGACAATCTACCAATGGTTGAACGTTGTAGCCGCCTAACATGGTACCTAATAATTTCACAGCATGCTGTTTATCAATTAATGGTGAGCTTGCTTCACCCTTAGTGATAGCTGCTAAAAAACCTGCTTTAACATAGGCTGCCTCGTCAACACCTGCAGGAACCCGGTTTGTTAATAGCTCAAGTATTGTTTCTTCTTCACCAGCTGGTGGGTTTTTCAATAGCTCAACTAGCTCAGCCGTTTGTGCTGGATCCAAAGGCTTTGGAACGATGCCCAGTTCAGCACGCTCTGCAACATGTTTTCTGTAGTTCTCTAACATAAATATCTCCAATCGAATTCGTTTAGCGCGCTTTCATCGCTACATATTTACGGGTTGCTTCACCGGTGTAAAGCTGGCGAGGGCGGCCAATCCGTGTTCCTTCTTCACCAATCATTTCGTTCCATTGCGAAATCCAGCCAATGGTTCTGGCCATGGCAAACATCACCGTGAACATATTCAATGGGATGTCCATCGCAAGGAAAATCACACCCGAATAAAAGTCAACATTTGGGTAAAGGTTACGGGATTTGAAGTAGTCATCGCTTAGTGCGACTTCTTCCAGTTGCATCGCCGTTTCGAGCATGGCTTTATGTGGTGAGGTCGCAGGTAGCTCAGCTAAAACCTCATGACATATATCACGGATTATCCGCGCGCGTGGGTCGTATGCTTTATAAACCCGATGACCAAAGCCCATCAAACGGAAGCGATCATTCTTGTCCTTTGCACGATCAATAAAGGTCTGTAGCGGTTCACCAGATTCAATAATATCCTGAAGCATGCGGATAACGGCTTCGTTAGCGCCTCCGTGTGCAGGACCCCAAAGTGTGGCTACACCTGCTGAAACTGCTGCAAATGGATTTGCTTCAGAACTACCTGATAAACGTACTGTCGAGGTCGATGCGTTTTGCTCATGATCAGCGTGTAAAATCATGATGACATCAAGCGCTTTCACATGTTTCGGATTCGCAATGTACGGAGTGGTTGGTACACCAAACATCATGTAAAGGAAGTTTTCAGCATGGCTGAGTGATGCATCCGGATACATAAACGGCAATCCTTTTGCATGACGGTAACACCAAGCTGCAATGGTCGGCATTTTTGCAGTTAAGCGTAACATAGCCACTTCACGATCATCCGCATCGTGAATATCCATGTGGTCATGATAAAAAGCCGATAGCGCGCCAGATACCCCCATCATGATGGCCATAGGGTGCGCATCGCGGCGGAAACCACTATAAAAACTCTTAAGTGCTTCATTCACCATGCTGCGCATTCCTACAGCACTTTCAAACTCATCAAGTTGCTGTTTGGATGGTAACTCGCCGTGAAACAGTAGGTAGCAGGTTTCTAGATAGCTACTGTGTTCTGCGAGTTCTTCAATCGGGTAGCCACGGTACTCAAGAACACCGGTTTCCCCATCCATGTAGGTTATGTCGCTTTTACAGCTAGCCGTCGACATGTAACCCGGATCAAAGGTGAAGAAACCCATCTTTTTATAAAGGGGACGGACGTCAACGGTTGG
>CALAJG010000109.1 GCA_937923375.1 uncultured Leucothrix sp. | reverse complement strand
AGAAAATGGTCGCCATAGCGCTTTCTACCACGCTAAACGCAAACGAGCTGAAAAAAAGCAGTACCCCTAACACAATCCAGCTAACCGTCTTACGGTTTTGCAGAAAAATTTCCATCTGGTGCGTAATTGCTTCAGCCTGTGTTCCAAAAATAGGGCTTAGGTTGTTTTGTACCATCGTCAGTAGCTGCTGCTCATCAATCAAATGAGATAAAGCGATGATCAAAAGACTAAACATAGGAATAATTGATAGCAGCGAGTAGTAAGCAATGGCTCCTGCTAGCACTATGCCTTGGTTAGCACGAAAGCTGATCAGTACTTGTTTAAAAAAACGGAAAACATTAGCAATGGATTCCATCAGAGAGCTTTGTAATTATCAATACCAGCGATTTTATCTTCGGGGTGGTGGTTAACATACAGTACGGAGGTTGCTGTCCCTGAGCAAATTCGCTCAATCAAGGCCAGTACTAACTGCCTGTTCATTTCATCCAAGCCCAGGCAAGGTTCATCAAGAATCAACAGGGGTGGGTGTTTAACCATGGCGCGGGCGATCAACAGTAATCGTTGATCACCATACGACAGCTTGTTAAAAGGCTCATCCGCACGTTCGCTCATCCCTAATAACGCTAGCCATTGGTCTGCTATAGCCACTTCAGTGTCAGTCGGTTTACTGTACAAACCAATACTGTCATAAAAACCAGAAACAATAACGTTTCTAACACTGACACTCACCCGATACTCCCACTGCAGCGCGGTTGAAACATAGCCAATAAACTGTTTTATCTCCCAAATGCTTTCGCCGTTGCCACGCTGAAAGCCAAACACGAAAATATCATTGACGTAACACTGCGGGTGATCACCCGTGATGAGCGATAGTAGACAAGTTTTACCACTGCCGTTGGGGCCGCTTAGCTGCCAGTGCTGATTGCGCTCAATAGTCCAGTCCAGATCTTTAAAAATAATCGAATCGCCGTACTGAATTTTAACCTTAGTCAATTTTACTAAGGGTTGTGAAGGATCAAGCGCGGGTAGTGCTATGCTTGGATCAGCTGCCGGAACCTTCAAATCTGTGGTTTTAAGGTGAAGCAGTTGATGTAATTCTGTGTAAGCTTGCTGATCTGAGCGCTTTACCTTATGCAGCAATTGACCCTGTTCAAGATAAGCAATGTCCGTGATGAAATCTGGGCATTCATCAAGGCGGTTAAGCACCAGAATCATTGGCACGGTATTGACTAAAGTTTTTAGGTGATTTTGCAAAACAGGCAAAGTAGCAACATCTAAACCATCAAATGGCTCGTCTAGAATTAATAAATCTGGCTTACTAATCAATGCCCTTATCAACAACATCTTGCGTGTTTCACCGGTAGATAGCTTACGAAAAGCACGATCTAATAAGGGTGCTAAACCAAACTTATCAACGAGTTCATCAGCTAGCGGTTGATCCTGACAATCCTCAGCTAATACTTCACGGACGGTGGTGCCAATGGCAATCACGTCCATAATATCGGCATCATCCTTCTTTAGCTCTTGAGCGATCATCTCAGCCTGCGCTTCAAAAGAGACGATAGCTACTTTAGTCGGAATACTTTCAACCGTTCCAGACACGCACTTACCGGCCCCTGCTAACACCGCAGCCAACGCCGACTTACCCGAACCATTTGTTCCCGTAATCATCCAATGTTGATCTGGCTCAATCACCCAGTTGATGTCTGTGAGCTGAAAGCGTTCATCAAAATCAACGCTTAAGTCGGTCATTGTTATAGCGGTGAGTGTGCTGTCAGAAGAGTTCTTCATAAAGTCCGGTCACTTCGAATTAGTGGGAATTTCATTGATACAAAACATAAAAAGGCCAAGATAAATCTCAGCCTTTTTAATACTATCTACTAATCTGAAAATTTTACAATCAGTCTAAACAATCTTTTTCATATCGGCCATGTAGCCACGCAGCTCTGCACCGATATCTTCAACTGGATGGCTACGAATATCACGGTTAACTTCGATCAATCGTGCGTTATCGACACCCGTATCATCAAGGTCTAAGCCTTTGCCAATGACATCAGACTTGATGCCTTTCATGAAGTCACTAAGCAAAGGTAAGCAAGCATGGTTGTATAAGTAGCAACCATACTCAGCCGTATCTGAAATCGTCGCATTCATTTCGTAAAGCTTCTTACGGGCAATGGTATTAGCAATCAACGGTGTCTCATGCAGTGACTCGTAGTATGCAGAGTCTGCAATGATGCCAGCATCAGTCATGGTCTCAAACGCCAGCTCAACACCGGCTTTAACCATGGCAACCATCAAAATGCCGTTGTCGAAGTACTCTTGTTCAGAAATTTCCATGTCGCCAGCTGGCGTCTTTTCGAAAGCAGTTTCTGCGGTTTCTGCACGCCAGCCTAGTAGGTTCACGTCATCGTTCGCCCAGTCCTCCATCATGGTGCGAGAGAAATGCCCCGTCATAATGTCATCCTGATGTTTGTGATAAAGCGGACGCATGATGTCTTTCATTTCTGCAGCTAAATCAAATGCTTTGATTTTTGCAGGGTTAGACAGACGATCCATCATGTTAGTGACACCACCATATTTCAGGGCTTCAGTAACTGTTTCCCAACCAAACTGGATCAGCTTTGAGGCGTAGCCAGCATCAATACCTTCTTCGATCATCTTGTCAAAGCAGAGTAGCGAGCCGGTTTGTAACATACCGCAAAGAATAGTCTGCTCACCCATCAGATCGGACTTAACTTCTGCGATAAAGGAAGACATCAGAACGCCAGCCTTGTGTCCACCCGTCCCTACTGCATAAGCCTTAGCCAGAGCTAAGCCTTCACCTTTAGGATCGTTGTCTTCATGAACCGCGATCAATGTTGGAACACCAAAGCCGCGCACATATTCTGCACGGACTTCAGAGCCGGGACACTTAGGAGCAACCATGATAACAGTAAGATCATCACGAATTTTCATGCCTTCCTCAACGATATTAAAACCGTGCGAGTAAGACAGGCAAGCGCCCTGTTTCATCATTGGCATAATTGTTTCTACAACTGCCGTGTGCTGCTTGTCTGGCGTAAGGTTTAACACGACATCGGCTGTTGGAATCAGCTCTTCATAAGTTCCCACAGTGAAACCATTCTCAGTAGCGTTCTTCCAGGATTGGCGTTTCTCAGCGATAGCAGCATCACGTAATGTGTACGACACATCCAAACCGCTGTCACGTAGATTCAAACCTTGGTTCAAACCCTGTGCACCACAGCCAATAACAACCATCTTCTTGCCTTTCAGCGCATCAACGCCTTCGGTAAACTCATCGAGATGCATGAAGCGACATTTTGCCAATTGTGCAAGCTGCTCGCGAAGCGACAGCGTATTGAAGTAGTTATTAGCCATTAGAGATTTCCATTCCGTAGTGTGAGGTTAAAATATTTCAGGATGCATACTCTATAGCAATCGTTGTTTTTCGTAAATTGATATAAATGCAATATACTGTCCCAATTAATGAAACGAAATTTATTGGATGAATACCAAGAACCTCAGCCATTTTCTTACTGTAGCCGATACGCTCCATTTTGGTCGTGCCAGCGATGTTTGCAATATAAGTATTTCTGCCCTATCTCGAAATATTCGCCAGCTTGAAGAAGAACTGGGTGTCCAGCTATTCAATAGAGATAATAGACGCGTTGAGTTGACGACTGAGGGAGAAAAATTTCAACGATACGCGCGCGAAGCGACTTCACAATGGCAGCTGATTCGCCACGAACTGACTGACAATGCTAAACAACTGCATGGTGAGCTCAGCTTATATTGTTCGGTGACGGCT